>DAIDTZ010000286.1 GCA_027456925.1 Nitrospirota bacterium | reverse complement strand
TTGGGAGTTTTCATAATTCTCAAGAAAAATAGTATCTAAAACGGATACATTTCGCGCAAAGCCGCAAAGAACATCAAAAAATCCAGGATTCTGAATCAAGACTAATGCTTTCTTTGCGTCTTGGCGGCTTTGCGAGAGAAGCCTTTTATCTTCGATCTTTTGATTTGTGCCTGGCCCCGTTTACGTGCACCCTTCCCGATTTTTCGTCGCCTTCCGCAGGGCAGAGAGCGCCCGCACGGCCCGTTCGGGAGAAGGGTACACGGGAATGCCGAGCTTTAAAAGCGCATGCATGGCTTCCTGCGTATAACCGAGCCCCTGCAGGATGCAGCAGGTGACCGGCTTTTTGGCCTCATGACAGGCCCGGGCGATCATCTTCGTCGCCTCTTCCGTTACGGTGGTCGCTCCCATGAGCACGATGACGACGGCCGCGTCATAGTGCGGCAGCGCCTCTTTGAGCGCGGTGTAGTAGTCCTCGTTCCTGCCGCTTCCGGTCAAGTCAATGGGATTGTTTTTCCCGAAGAAGGTTGGGAAGGCCCCTTCGAGCTTTGCCCTGACCTCGTCGGGAAGACGCGGCATGGTAAATCCTTCCACCTCCGCCTGGTCCGATGCCGCGACAGCCATGCCGCCGCCGTTCGTGACGATCAAAAGCCGGTTTCCCACGCACGGGTAGTCCATGAGCGCAACGGCTTTCGCCGCGTCGATCATGTGGTCGAACCCGTCGGCTTCCACCGCGCCGGCCTGCCGGAAGGCCGCCTGGTACAGACCGTACTTGCCGGCGAGCGTTGCGGTATGCGATGCCACGGCCGCAGCGCCCAGTTCCTGCTTGCCTGCTTTCCAGATGACGAGCGGTTTTTTTGCTGCAAAGGCTTTTGCCGCGGCCAAAAACTTCCTGCCGTCGGCCACGGATTCCATATACATGGCAACAGCGCCGGTCTGCGCGTCGCCGGCAAAGTAGTCGAGAGCATCGGCGTCGTCCACGTCCAGCCGGTTTCCGTAGTTCACCGCCTTCGCGATGCCCATACCGTCGCGGGCGAGGGCCTCCATGAGAATGACGGTGATGGCGCCGCTCTGGGAGATGATCGACAACCGCCCCGGTACGGGCCGCGACACGCGCTCGCGGGAAACAAAAAAACTATCGAGCCCGTTGTCCGTGTTATACACGCCGAGGGCGTTCGGGCCGATGACCCGGATGCCCATCTGCTTCGTCTTGGCCCCGATCCGCTGCTGCATGCGGAGGCCGTCCTCGCCCGCTTCTGCGAACCCGGAGCTGATCAGGATGACGCGGCTGATGCCTTTTGCATGGACCGCGTCGAGCTCCTGCTCCACAAGCGTGGCGGGAAGCGCGATGATGGCAAGGTCGATTTCGCCGGGAATCGCCGCAACGGACGGGTAGCATCGGTGGCCCAGAAGCGTTTCGTGCTTCGGGTTCACGGGGAATACAGCGCCCTTAAAATGCGATAAGTTTTCAAGGATGGCCGTGCCGGGTTTTAACGGGTTGTCCGTGGCGCCGATCAAAGCGACGTTGCGGGGATAAAAAAAATCGTGAAGATCATGTGCCATGCTTTAAAAATAGCACACTCCTCCGGAGAAAGTAAAGATTATTTCTGCGGGCAAATGCGTCCTCCGAGCTCACGGGACCCCGTGTGCGGAACGTCAAAGAACATTGAAGCCTGTTTCCTGACAAGCGCCCCGGGGAACATCCTTGCAACTTTCCGCAATAGCACGTTTTTTCTCCATTCCGATATAAATAAAATTTATCGATTCATGGTAAAAAAAAATTGACAGGCGGGTTGCCCGCGCCGTATAGTGTCATCCGCCGACCACCGGCCGGATCGGTTCAAGCAACATTATTGGCAAGGAGTTGAGAAATGAAACTGGAAGACATCGAGAGCAAGAAAACCGGTATGGTAAGAAAGAATTGCTGGGAACACAAAAACTGCGGCCGCTTTCCCGGCGGCCCGAAAGCCGGGGAACTCGGCGTATGTCCTGTGACTGTTCATCAGGACCTGAACGGGGCCCATGGCGGTAAAAACGCCGGGCGTGCGTGCTGGGTGGTCGCGGGGTCGCTCTGCGACGGACAGATCCAGGGCACCTATGCGCAGAAGCTGACCAACTGCTGGCGCTGCGATTTTTTCAATGCCGTGAAAAAGGATGAAGATCCGACCGATCATGGCTTTTCCGCAACGCGGCTGGGCATGGAAAAGGTGATCGAAAAAGTCAGGAAATAAAATTTTTTTCTCAGCAGAAGGCGCAGGGAATCTTCAATAGTACAAGATTCAGCCACTGCGCCCTCTGTTGCGTTCTCGCCTCGCTTTTCCGCCGCGTATGATCAATATCATAGCTTTTTTTGCACGAGCGGCGTACACTTAACCACATGAGCTTACCCAGAACATATCTTCGTCCGCTCCGGTATCTTGTGCAGATCGGCTTTTTCCTCCTCACCCTGGTTATCGGCTATCAATTCTACGAGTTCGTCAGGCATTTCGAAGCTCCTGGCCAACCCTTTGTCGCCCGGCCTTCTTCTGTTGACGCTTTTCTGCCGATCGGCGGGCTCATGGCCTTCAAGTATTTTCTGCTGACCGGCATTGTCGAGCCCGTGCACCCTTCCGGCTTCATCATGTTCTGCGCCATCCTCGGCGTTTCGCTCGTTGTAAAAAAAGGCTTCTGCGGCTGGATCTGTCCCATCGGCACACTGTCGCAGTATGTCTGGATGGCGGGGGAAAAAGTGTTCAACAGGAACTTCCGCGTCGGTCCCTTCACGGACATCTCGCTTCGCTCCATTAAATATGTTCTCCTCGGCCTCTTTCTTTTTTTGATCGGCATCGCCATGCCGCCGAACATGATGGCCCTCTTCTTCATCGCCGACTACTACAAGGTCGTGGACGTGCGGATGATGAAGTTCTTTACCGAGATGACCACAATCACGATGTGGGTCCTGATCGCGCTTGGGGCGCTTTCCCTGCTGTATAAAAACTTCTGGTGCCGCTACCTCTGCCCCTACGGCGCGCTCCTCGGGCTTCTTTCGCGCATGAGCCCCTTCAAGGTCCGCAGGAACGAGGAGAAGTGCACTCACTGCCATGCCTGTACCGAGCACTGTCCTACCCTGATCGACGTGGAGAGCAAAGCGGTCGTGAAATCCGAGGAATGTTTCGGGTGTATGACCTGCGTGAGCCATTGTCCCTCGGAAGGCGCGCTCGATCTTACGGTCAATACCGGCAAAAAAATCAGCGTTGTAAAACCGTGGCTCTTCCCAATTATCCTGATCGCGCTGTTCTATCTCGTGATCGGCATCGGCATGGTCACGGGCAACTGGCATTCGAAGATCCCTAATGAGGATTATCAACAGCTGATCCCGGAAGTGCAGAAGGATTATTCGAACCGGTAAGGACGCCCGCCTTTTTTCAACCTCGTCCGACGCTCGCGCGTTTGCTCTACGCTTCTTTCAGACCCCATCTCACGATGACGCCCTTGCTTCGCTAACCTTCGCCTCCATCAGGCTGGATAGGGGACGTGCACTTCCAAGCTGGCGAACCCGCTCGGCACACAAAAAAAGGAGGGCTTTCGCCCTCCTTAAATTTAAAGTCATCTTACCAGCAGCTCACAACAATTGGTCTACTGGGTCGTGAAAGTCGCGTAATACTGACCCTGGTTGTTGTTGCTGTCATACGTACTGACCCACCACTGATACGTCGTTGTAGACGTGAGCGGGGTTTGATTCGCTGTGCCGTCAAAGTCGTACACAACCGATGTCTGAGAACTCGGGAGGCTGCCGCCCTTTCCCCAGTCCGTGCTCCATATCCACCCGCTGGTATTCGACACGCCGGCCGTATAAGTATAACTAGCGAGCGGCGATACTGGCGCGGTCCAGGTGAAGGTTGGCGTTGTGATTACTCCGGTTGCATTGTTTGCCGGACTCAGCGGTGTTGCCATGTTGCCTAAGCCGAGAACTCCGGTGACCTTGGCGGTCAGGGTCTCCGTGGTGTTGTCCGAGTAGGTCACCTGGTAGGTGTACGTATCTCCTACCGAGGGCGCTGTTCCACCAGCCCCAATCCACGCCTTGGAACTGTTTCCTCCTCCCGCTCCTGCCGCCATGTCAAACGGAAGCGGGATATTGAGCCCGGACAGGATCGTGATCTTTACCGGTCTCTTGAGCGAGTTATGGATGTTTGGTTGAACAGCGTACTGGTCGGCCGAACTCCCCCTATTTGGGTCATACTGGTGCGAAGTCGTGACCGCCGGGTATGCATTCCCGCTGATGAGGGTCAGGTTCTGACTGGTCACGTTGCCGGAGCCGACAGTGATTGTCTGAAGGTTATCGAAATTCGGCAAGATATCTCCAGGAGCGAAATACCCGTTATTATCCATGTCCACGAAAGCGAACAGCTGGTACGTGCCGGGCTGGACCCCGCTGATGGTGTAGGTCTGAGGGCTGGTCGGGCTCGGGATCATAGTCCCGTAGATGCCGTTGTTGCCATATACGCCGACAACCATATTATGTCCGCTTGCGGAGCCGCTGAAGGTGATGGCGCCTGAAACGCTCACACCGCCTGCCGGCGTACCGATGGTCACGGGAGATGCCGCTGACTGCGCGCTCTGCCCTGCTGTATCGAGGACCGAAGAGACCTTGTAGTAGTAAGTGCTGCCGTTCGACAGCCCGGAGGTCTGGAAGTAGACGCCGTTGTCCGTTTCCGGAACTGTGGCCACAAGGTTGAACGTCCCGGTGCTGCCCGTGCTGCTGGAGTAGATATTGTACGCCGTTGCCCCGTCGCAGGAGTTAAAGGGATTAGACGGACAGGGGATGGTATCCCAGGTGACGATAGCACCGCTATTCACCGGGAAAACCCTAAGATTGGCCGGCACCGACGGCGCGGGGAGCACGGGGTCCGTCATGGTGATGTTCTGTCCAATAACATTGCCGTTACTGACCGTGAAGGTCCCTGTATAGCCGCTCGGGTCAGCAACATTCGGTATGCCGTTGCCGACGATATCCTTCCCGGCAAAAACATAATAAGTGCCGTTCTGTACGCCGCGGATGGTATAGGAGCCCGGCCCTGACAAGGCTGTGCCGAGACCGGTCATGCCGCCGCCGGACCACATGACAAAGACGCCGATCTTGCCGGTCTTGGTCCCCGAATAATTCACCGTGCCGCTGATGCTGTAACCGGTGACTGTAGAGGAAGCGGCGAAATTCTGTGGGACGTTGGCGCTGGTGATGGTCACGGTAGCAGGAGGAATGGTGTAGCCCGGCAGGCCAGGCGTCACCGTATAGGACCCGGCACCAAGATTCGTGAAGGTATAGGCCCCGGTCGCGTCCGTGGTGGTCGAGCCGCTTGCATTACCGCTCAGTGTTACTGTTACGCCCGACAAAACCCCGCCGCCTGAAAGGTTCACGAAGCCCGAGATGCTGTACGTCGGCGCGGTCACGACGGAAGAAACGAAGTTCGTGCTTGCTACGCTTGCGTTGTTGATGGTTACCGCGGTGCTAATCGGATTGAAGGAGTATCCCGTCAGGCTTGGCGTTACCGTATAGGATCCGTTCGTCAGGCCGGTGATGGTGTAGTTGCCGCTCGAATCCGTTGTGGCTGTGGTGCCGGCCGCGCCGGTAAGTGTGATCGTCACGCCCTGGACCGCCGGGCCGCTTACCGTGCCGGAAATGCTGTAGGTGTTGGCAGTGGCGGTAAAGTTCTTGCCGGTCACATCAGCGCCGTTGACCACAACTCCTGTATAGTTTGCCGGGCTGAAGGTATAGCCGGTCAGGCTCGGCGTGATCGTGTAGGTGCCGTTCGGCTTGCTGGTGAAGCTGTAATTGCCGCTCGAATCCGTCGTGGCTGTGGCATTGGCAGTGCCGGACAGCGTGATCAAGACTCCCTGCTGAATGGCGCCGCTCACGGTACCCGAAATGGCGAACGTTGTGGGAACAGCCGTGGCCGTGAAGTTCTGGCCCGTCACATCAGCGCCGCTCAGGGACACAGCTGTGTTCGAGGGGGTGAAGGTGTAGCCCGATTTGGACGGGGTGACCGTGTACGTGCCGCTGGTCACGAGTCCGCTGAAGGTGTATGTGCCGTTGGATGCAGTGACGGCTGTGCCGCTGTTCGGTCCGGAAAGTGTGATTGTCACACCTTGCTGCGTTGCGCCGCTCACCGTGCCTGAGATGCTGTAGGTCGTTGTTGCTGATACAGCGACGAAGTCAACACTGGCGACGTTCGAGCCGCTCACTGTCACGCTGCGGTTCAAGGGTGTGAATGCAAGACCCGTGTTGCTCGGCGTGACCGTGTAGGTCCCGTTCGCCATGCCGTTGAAGATGTAGGTGCCGTTGGTGCCGGTTGTAATGGTGGCGAGGCTGGTGGCGCCGCTCGACAGGGTGATTGTAACACCTTGCACTGAGGACCCGGTTACCGTGCCCGAGATGCTGTAGGTCGGGGGCGGCGATGAACTTCCACCTCCTCCGCCTCCGCACCCGGCAAGGACGAACGAAACAACGAGAAACAACATTCCTACAAAGAGCCATTTGACATTCTTCATCTTTTTCTCCTTTTCCTTTCCTTAAGGCAGTAGATAATTCCGAACCACACGAGGGAAGTTTAGCAATTAACCACCGCGCTGTCAACCCAAATAAACTTGCAGACAGATGACGAAAAGCAAATTTGACGCACTCGTAAAAAGTCAGAAAAGCCGTCTTTGCGAGCGTAGCGAAGCAATCTCGCAGTTCCTATCTGCCTGATAAATCGAGATTGCCGCGTCGCTCCGCTCCTCGCAATGACAGCATGGGGATTTTTTACGAGATCATCAAATTTGATGGTCTCGTAATTAAGCGTCTTGACAATGCGAAGCGCTGGCATCAGGGACGCCCGTTGTGTCCGTGAAGAGAAGGAGGGAGGAATTCGAGATTCGCTCGAGAATTGTCCTGCGAATATGTTTGTGAACGTTGTACCGAAGCAAATATCCGCAGCTGTTATTAGTATATTGAAGGATCATTCTCTACGGTCTAAAATGTCCGAAAGTGGCCCTCGGTGGATTGCAGATCGCTTCAGCAGGGAGCGCACGGTAGAGGATTATTATGGGTTCTTCTAGGGGCTGATAAGGGGTTGAATTGGTGATGTCCTCATCGGGAACCGGATTTTTTTATTTTTTTGCCTCCCGAAGGAGGTTGGCAATTTCGGTTTTAAGTTTTTCTGCGACAAGCTCGCCATAAAACATGCGCGCGGTTTTATCTACCTCGTCCAAGTGGTCCCAACAGGCGTCGCCGTGTTTGGCGTGGAGTTCGTCTATTTTCTTGACCAATGTCGGCGCCTTGGGTCCGAGCATTTGTTCAGCCAACGCCTTTACCAGATCGACGCATTCGCGTGAAACCTCTATGTATCTGCCGACGGCCAGTTTTTCTATGGCTTCCTCGATGCCGTCCAGCCCCTTGAGTGTCGTGCGGATGTCATCGAGCGATCGTCTGCCGTTCACCTGCACCAGAATGTTCCGGCACCGGGCAGTCAATTCAGGGGGCATGTTCTTGATCGCCTCCCGGCCTTTTTGCGTCAGTTTAAGAATGCCCCCCTCCATCATCTCCGCCTCCTTGGTGGATTGAACAAACGTGCTCTATACGTACAACGTTATCGTAGCGCCCATTCCGTATTCGATGAAGGTCGCCAGACCGCCATATTCTATACCGTCAATCAGGTCTTCTTTCTTCATCCCCAGGACGTCCAGGGTCATCTGACACGCCACGAGCTTTACGCCTGAGTCGCGGCACATGTCCAGAAGCTCCTTGATTGTGGGCACGGACTGCTTCTTGAACATATTTTTCATCATCATGGAGGCCATAGCCGTCATTCCCGGAAGTGCCCCGATAAGGTTCGGCACCGGCATGGGCATGGCCGGATTGGCGAGCGGGGCCACCTTAAGATTGGCGTCTTTTCTCAAGATGTTTACGCCGTAGAGGGTGAAGAAGATCGAGGCCTCGATGCCCATGGCCCGGGCGCCTGTTGCCAGCAGGAGCGGCGGGTAAGCCATGTCGAGCGTCCCCTTCGAGGCAATGATCGCCGCCCGGTTCTTGTTCGCCTTCAGCTCCACTTCGCGGACTTTTCCTTCAAGCGTTTCTATCTTGTTCAATAAAGAGTCATAGATTTGTTTTGAGGCCTGGACGATCCGCTGGTCGATATACTTGTTCAGCGATGAACGTAACTGCGGGTCCAACTCTTTTATCAGTTCCGTAGTCATTTTACTCCCCCCTTAAGCAAGGTAATTGAAACGCAACGCCTCTATATCATCTATTATTTGGATAATAATAACAAAAAGAAACAGTGTTGTAAAGTTATTATACCAAATAAGCAGTGTCCGGT
>DAIDTZ010000285.1 GCA_027456925.1 Nitrospirota bacterium | reverse complement strand
CATCTCTGGGACGGATCGAATCAGCCATTGAAGAGTCACGGGCGGACGCCCTTACGGCGGAACAGGAGCTTTCCGCGCTTCAGCATAAGATCCACGAAACCGAGGCGGCGCTCAGCCGCGCCGAGCATCGCGTCGAGATGTCAAAAAGCCATATCGCTTCGCTGACCGAACAGCGCGGCCGCGACATCGCTGACATGGAGTATCTGAAACAGGAGACGGTCAGGGTCGCAGGGCTGAAGGCGCAGCAGGAAGAAGAGACCCTCGGGTTTGCCGTCTCGATCGAAGAAAAGAATGTCGTTCTCGCCGGACGGGCGGAGAACCTCGACGCTCTTTCCCGTGTGCTCCGGGAAAAGGAGCTCTCGCTCGATGAGACGAGGGCCGGAATTCTGAACGCCATGACCGCATCAGCTGCGGAAAAATCCCGGATATCGAATTTGCAGACCAGGGTCGCGCAGATTGAAGATCAGGATGCCCGGGGGGCGAAGGATAAGCAGGAGTTGACGCAAAAACTCCAGGAATTTTCCACCCTGCTTGCTGTCAAAGAGCGGGAACTCGAGGATCTCCTTGTAAGGAAGAACGCTGCCCAGGAAGCGCGCACAGAGGTTTCGGAACGTCTGGAACAAGCGCTTGCCAGGAAAAAATCGGTTGAGACAGGCCTGAACGAAACAAAGAACCGCCTTGCCGCTCAGAATTCCCGCTTACGCTCCCTGATCGAGCTCGAACAAAGCCTGGAAGGCTATCAGAAGGGCGTGCGTACGGTCATGGCCGCGAGAAAAGAAGGTTCGGCAAACGACAGCCTCGGCACGATCCACGGGCTCGTTGCTGACATGATCGAGACCGAACCGCAGTATGAAGTCGCCATTGAAGCAGTGCTGGGGGAGCGGCTGCAGTATGTTGTCGTCGATTCCCAGCACGACTCGCTCAAGGCAATCGATTATCTCAAGACGAAAAGCGGCGGGAGAAGCACCTTTGTACCGAAAACTCCGCGGGAGATCAAGTCCGAACCCTTTGTCAAGAACGGCCATGCCGGCGTTATCGGCTCGGCCCTGAACATCGTCAAGTACAACGAAACCTATAACAGCGTTGCCCAGTATCTGTTGGGCGACGTGGTCGTCGTGGACACCATGGATACCGCCCTTTACCTCTGGCAGAAGAACGGGATGCACAAGACGATCGTCACCCTCACGGGAGAAATTCTGGACCCCTGGGGCGCGGTCACCGGCGGGACCATCGAGGCAGTGGGCACGGGCATGCTCACGAAGCGGCGTGAAATCAAAGACCTGGAGCACGAAGTCGCGGAATTGACCGTCAGCGCGGCAAAACTCGACGCTGAGCTTTCAGCCGTGGACGCTGCCATTGAATCCGACCGGAAGATCGAAGCCGACCTGTCCCGGCAGATCCACAGCAGCGATCTCGAATTTGTGAACAGGGAAAAAGACCGGCTCGGTGTCCGCGACGAGATCGTCCGTGCCGAGGGCCGCATCAAGGCCCTCGATACGGAAGCCGCCGAACGCGCCGTGCTCCGGCTGGAGCTGTGCACCCAAATCGATGCGTCTTCCAATGTCCTTCGCGAATTGGAAGCCGGGCATTCCAACGCCCAGGCCGTCGTCGAGTCGCTCCAGGCTGAGCTCTCCCTCCAAAAAGAGGCTCTCGAAACAGCGCGGGCCGAAATTACCGAGATACGGATGGAGATTGCCGCGCTCCAGGAAAAACAGGCCGCCGCTTCAAAAAACCTTGACGCTCTTATCCGGACCGGAGCAGACCTCGCTGACCGGCTCGCCAAGCGCGAAACCGAAATCGCCGGCATTGCAGGAAAACTGGGGGAACTCGAATCGTCTATTACCGAAGCCGAAACCGAGATCAAAGGACATATCGAGATCCTCGAATCGGAGCGAAAGGTCCTCGTTTCCTTCCAGGAAGCGCATTCCGTTAAAACGCAGGCCCTTCACGCTGCCGAGGAACAGGCCCGTCAGATGAGGCACGATATCGAGGCCGCACAGAAACGACTTTCCTCCAGTGAAGTGAAGCGGACCGAACTCCGCATGAAGATCGAGCACCTGAAGGACCGGATCTGGAGCGCCTATCACGCAGAACTCGAAGCCGTGGTCCAGGAACTCGGCCAGTTCGACATCGATATGGAGGAAGCAAAGCTCCACCTTGATGAGTATCGCCAGAAAATCGACCAGATGGGCCCCATCAATGTGGACGCCCTCCAGGAGTATAATGAACTCAAAGAACGATACGATCTCCTGTCCGCACAGCAGACCGACATCAACGAGTCCATCAATAACCTGAAGGCGACCATCGCCAAGCTCGACGTCGAAACCATAGAGCTCTTCTCCGAGGCGTTCAACACGATCCAGGAAAAGTTCAAAGAGGTCTTCGCACTCCTTT
>DAIDTZ010000284.1 GCA_027456925.1 Nitrospirota bacterium | reverse complement strand
CCATGATGAAGTCCATGTTCAACAAGCACGGCGTTGCCTCGATCGGAACGCTGCTCGACCTCGCCAAGGAGAGCGGTGTTAAACTCATCGCCTGCCAGATGACCATGGATGTCATGGGCGTCAAGCAGTCGGACATCGTGGACGGGGTCGAATTCGGCGGCGCGGCCATGTGGCTGGACGAAGCTTCCGATTCACAGATCAATCTGTTCATCTAGTAGACAACGCATCGTTCTCCAGGAATGACGTCTTGCGCTCGTACAAAAACCGGTTCTGCTTTTGAACCGGTTTTTTTTCTTGTCCGATCCCCGTGCTACTGGACATTTTTCCACATTTGTGATACAACATCTCTACTTATGAAGATTCCCGATAACCTGAAATATGATGAAAAAGGCCTCATCCCCGCCGTGATCCAGGACTGGCAGCACAATGAGGTCCTGATGGTCGCCTACATGAACGCCGAGTCGCTCAAAAAGACCGTAGACTCGGGGCTCACCTGGTTCTGGAGCCGCTCGCGCCAGAAGTTCTGGCAAAAGGGCGAAACATCAGGGCATATCCAGCGCGTCAAGGAAATTCTCTACGACTGCGACCAGGACACGCTCTTGGTCAAGGTAGAACAGACCGGCCCTGCCTGTCACACCGGGTCGCGCTCCTGTTTTTTCCGAAGTTTCTCTGAATAAGGGGGAACCGCGTGAGAAGCGATCCCAACTGTATCTTCTGCAAAATCATCGAAAAAAAAATCCCGTCCAAAATCGTGTACGAGGACGAATCGGTCGCCGCTTTTGAAGACGCGAACCCGCAGGCGCCCGTCCACCTGCTCATCGTTCCCAAAAAACACTTTCCCGATATTCACAGCATGAACGATGCAGACCGGGAACTCATCGGACATCTGTTCCTGACGGCAAAAAAAATAGCGGATGATAAGGGGCTTGATGGGAAGGGATATCGACTGGTCATCAATAACGGCGCCGGCGCCGGCCAGACCGTGTTTCATTTGCACCTCCACATCCTTTCCGGCCGCAGATTCATCTGGCCTCCAGGTTAATAACACCTGCCTGTTAATTGTCCCTGCACAATCTGTGGATAAATCCCTTTTCGCAGTTATCAACAACCCCGTCAGCACTGATTCACAGACAACAGCTGAACTTATCCGTGCAGTTTTTGTTTTCGCTTTCAATCGCTTTCCTCATGTTCCAACATATTCACACTGCTTACTACTACTGCTGCTAATTTATAATATGTATGGTAATAATAGAGTCTTACATCCCACTAGGTGTCGATAACATCAATTTCTGTTCATGAAAAACAATTCAGACTCTCCGGCATCAAACACATTGCATACGTCCTGGGTTCATGGTATAAAAAGAGCCATGAAGAACATCGCAAATTTTTTGTTCGAAGCAGGGATGCTCAAGCGTACTCCGAGGAGCGGGTTTCAATTTCTCGGCACGGGTGCGGAATCGGTTGCGGAGCATATCTTCCGCACAACGTACATCGGCTATGCTCTCGGAAGACTTGCCACGGGTGTCGATGTTGACCGTATGATCAAGCTGTGCCTGTTCCATGATCTGCCGGAGGCGCGGACAGGCGATCTCAATTATGTAAACAAAAAGTATGTCGTAGCGAATGAGCAGAAGGCGATAGATGATCTGGCGCAGACGTTGCCTTTCGGCAACGAGATCCGTGAACTGGTCCTTGAATTCATCGAGGGGAAAACAGCGGAGGCAAAACTTGCGCGGGATGCGGACCAGCTGGAGATGATCCTTGCGCTGAAGGAATATAAAGACCTCGGCAATAAGTATGCCGACGAATGGCTCGATTTCTCGCTGAAGAGGCTCCGGACCGATGCTGCCCGGGAACTGGCAAAGACCATTCTTGAAACAGACTCATCGCTGTGGTGGTTCAGCGATAAAAGCGATTGGTGGGTGAGCGGCGGCAAGCACTGAAAGCGACTGGTAAGCATCGACCGGCGTCATGGCGCTGGAAACATCGATGCGATAGATGCGGCAACCCTGTGCGTCGTAATGATCAATAAGCGGGGCGGTCCGCTCCCTGAATATCTCCAGCTTCTTTTCGATCAAGTCCTTATTATCGTCAACACGCTCTGTTCTATCTCCTCCGACATTTTCTTGAATGCGATCCAGAACAGTATCCGCAGAACAATCGAGAACGATAAGTGCATGAATATGCGCAAGCGCCGCTATATCTTTTGCCTGGCCCACGTGGCGCGGAAT
>DAIDTZ010000283.1 GCA_027456925.1 Nitrospirota bacterium | reverse complement strand
GGTTCGTATACGGCAAGCCTGATCTTTCGTTGATTGCCAACGGGCTGCTCGGCGGGCTCGTTGCCATTTTCCGCCTCCTGCGCCTTCGTGAGTCCTGCAGGCGCAATGATGATCGGGCTTGTGGCCGGCGTGCTGTGCTGCGCGAGCGTGTTCTTTGTCGAACGGAAGCTGAAGGTCGACGACCCGGTGGGCGCGGTGTCGGTCCACGGCGTGTGCGGCGCCTGGGGCATGATCGCCCTGGGGCTGTTCAGCGACGGCACTTATGGCGATGGATTGAACAATGTTTCCGGAACGGTCAAAGGACTGTTTTACGGAGGCGGATCGCAGTTCATGGCCCAGGTCATCGGCGTGATTGTGAACGTTGTTCTTGTTTTCATTGTCATGTACGCGTTCTTCAAAATTCTGGACAGGGTCATTCCGCTGCGGGTATCCGGGGAAGTCGAGTTTGAAGGCCTCGATCAGAGTGAAGTGGCTGTTACGGCCTACCCAGACTTCAGCATCACGAAAACGCGCAGATAGGGGATATCATGATAAAGATCGAAGCGATTATAAAACCGTTCAAGCTTGACGAGGTCAAGGATGCCTTGGTCGCCATCGGCATCCATGGCATGACCGTGACTCCGGAAACAAAAGGGTTCGGCAGGCAAAAAGGGCACGTCGAGATCTTTCACGGGGCCGAGATAGATATATCATTCGTTCAGAAAGTGAAGGTTGAATTGGTTGTTTCCGAGGAGATGCTCGAAAAAACGCTCGCTGTTATCCAGGAAAAGACCAGGTCCGGCAAGATCGGAGACGGCAAGATCTTCGTAACGCGGCTCGCCGACGTCGTGCGACTCCGGACCGGAGAACACGGCAACGCGGCGATCTGATGTTCCACCCTTCATTCCCGCCCGGATGAAGGGACGTCAAAGCGGGTAACCGGCGATTTGAGAGATCGCCGTCTATCCTCCCGGGTCGGCATGTTCCATTGCATGCCGGCCCTTTTTTCTTTCGAGGAACGAAGGGTGCTCATGCGCTGCTTTAGTTCGAGTGGGCCATCCAGGCGTGACTATCATCGCCGCCGACAAGTGCTCATTTCCAGCAGGGACCGGGCAATGGCGGGTTTGCCGACTCTGCCTACCTTTTAAACACCTGCCTAAAATTTCGACTATGCTTAAAGTGTCAGCAATTGCGTCGAATATAATCACAATAGTAATCAACTAATAAAATCAACCTGATTGTATGAACATATCTGGCTTTCTTTTTTGGCACGTGCCTTGCTTAATATCATATGAACAATAGTTAAACAGGCATTATCAATCGAGGAGGAATGGACTATGAAAGTAGCAGCTGCGAAATCCATTGTTGTCGTATTTTTGTTGCTCATATTGTCGGCAATTATGTTGCCAACGCTGACAATGGCGGAGGCGGCGGCGGCGCCGGCTTTGGCAACGGTTTCCGCGACCCCGGCTCCCGCGCCCAGGATCGACACCGGGGACACGGCCTGGATGATTGTGGCAACCGCCCTGGTCATGCTCATGTCGATCCCGGGCTTGGCGCTCTTTTACGGGGGCCTCTCCAAGACCAAGGACACGCTGAACACCATGGCCATGACCTTCGTGGCTTTCTGTATCGTCAGCCTGCTGTGGGTTATTTACGGATATACCTTTGCGTTCGGTGACGATATCAGGGGCATCATCGGCGGCGCGTCAAAGTTATTCCTTAAGGGCGTGGGACCGAACAGTATCTCGGACCTGGCCAGGACGATCCCCGAGTTTGTTTTCATCGCCTACCAGCTCACGTTTGCCGCGATCACCGTGGCCCTGGCTTCCGGCGCATATATCGAGCGTATGAAGTTCTCGGCCTGGATCATATTCGCGGTGCTCTGGATGACCGTGGTCTACCTCCCGATTGCGCACTGGGTGTGGGGCAACGGGTTCTTGGCGAAACTCGGGGCCTTGGACTTCGCGGGCGGCACCGTGGTGCATGTGAACGCGGGTATTGCGGCTTTGGTCGGCGCACTGGTGCTCGGCAAGAGGAAAGCTAAGGCGATCATCCCGGGGAACCTTCCCCTGGTGGTGATCGGCGCAGGGCTTTTGTGGTTCGGATGGTTCGGGTTTAACGCCGGATCGGCTCTTGCGGCGAACGGTCTTTCCGGTGCGGCTTTCCTCAATACCAACACCGCAGCGGCTGTTGCGGCGCTGGCGTGGATGTTCGTTGAATGGATGCATTCCGGAAAACCGACGGTACTCGGTCTTGCTTCGGGCGCCGTAGGCGGCCTCGTGGCCATTACCCCTGCTGCCGGGTTTGTAAATATCGGAGGCGCGATCTGCATCGGCATTGCCGCTGGTGTGATCCCCTTCTATGCAGTGGCCAAGCTCAAACCCCTGTTCGGGTATGACGATACGCTCGATGCGTTCGGCATTCATGGTGTCGGCGGGGCCCTCGGCGCGATCCTGACAGGCGTGTTCGCTGACCCGGCCATCAATGCGGCAGGCAAGGGACTTTTGTACGGCAATCCCGGCCAGCTCTGGACCCAGATCGTTGCCGTGCTGGTGACGCTCCTGTAC
>DAIDTZ010000282.1 GCA_027456925.1 Nitrospirota bacterium | reverse complement strand
ACCCTGATGATGATCTCGTTCAAGGCCACGGGCTGCGGGTTGATGATCTGTTTTCTGCTGAACGCCAGCAGGCTGTGGGTGAGGCCCGCGGCGCGTTCGGCGGCGGCCAGAATGTGGTCGAGGTACTCCCGGTGCGGATCGGTATCTTTCAACTTCATGCGCATGATGTTGCCGTAGCCGATGATGGCCGTCAATATATTGTTGAAATCGTGGGCAATGCCGCCCGCGAGGGTCCCGACGGCCTCCATTTTCTGGGAGTGCAGGAGCTGGGCGTGCAAGGATTTCTTTTCTTCGGTTTCCCGCTGAATGTCCTGCAGTGCCTTGGACAACGCAGCATTGGTCTGGGCGAGGTGCGCGGTGCGCTCGGCCACTTTTATCTCCAGATCTTTCTGTTTCAGCCCCGCCTGGCGCCGCGCCGCTTCCAGGGCGACGACCATCTCGTTAAAATTCTCCTCCAGATCCCCGATCTCATCAGTCCTTCCCGATTTTGCCAGGACCGCGAACTGGCCGGCCGTGATGGCCTTCGTATTATGCATGAGTTTGGAGATGGGTGAGGTGAGCTGTTTCCCTATCCCATAGGCTATGGCGAGCATGATTGCGAGCGTGAAGAACCCCATCAGGAACGTCCGCTGCCGGATGGCTACGATTTCGCGGAAGGCTTCATCGCGGTCGATCTTGGTAACGACGCCCCATCCCAGGTCGGGAATGTACCGGTAGGCGCCGACAACAACCTTGCCCCGGTAGTCGATTCCCTTGTCGAGGCCCTCGTTGCCTGCAGTGGCGATCACGGCGAGTTTCTGGTATTCGTCGCCGAACGTGGCGTACCCATCGATGGGAAGAGGCGGGTATCTTACGGGACTGATATAGGAAACCAAATTGCCTTTCCGCCCCATGAGCAGGGTTTCCCCGGTCCGGCCGAGGCCGGTGTAGTCGGTGAAGCTGGGAAACAGCGTGTCCGCCAGGCTGATGGTGCTTACGATGACCGTCCGCACGACGCCCTTTTTATCTTTTATTCCCGTGGCGATTTCAATGTCCACGCTGCCGATGTCGTTCTGCAGAACAAGGGAGCTTCCCCAGGCGAAAGCTTTTGCGTGGTGCGGGACCGCTGCCACGAACCCGGAGGAAGAGGCAGTGCCGGCCCCGTTGTAGTTATTTTGCGAGGACACCAGCACGGCTCCCTGCAAGGAAACGATCTCCAGCTTCCGGTATCCCGGAGAAAACCACTTAAAGGAGTTGAGCCTGGTGGAAATGTACCGGTAGGCTGTTTTTCGAGCACGGGGAGCGCTCGACGGGTCGAACAGCATGGCGACATACTTTTTGATATAAGCTTCTGACGCCAGAATTTTCAAACCGTCTTTGCACTCATTCAGATAGCTGACGACGAGTTCCTTTTTTAAGTCCGCAATCGCATTGAGCTGGGAGTAAAGCCGGTCCTCGATTGCCTGTTTCTCGTACTCATAGCTGACGAGGCCGAGCACTATGGTGACGGCGGTCACGACGATGAATACGCCCGCGGCGAACTTGAATTTTAAACTGTTTACGAACCTCATGGAAGGATCCTGGACGCTGCTGGTCTCGCGCTTTTCAACACACGCGACAAGAGCCGCGTGTCGATATTCGCTCTGACGTCGTTCCACGTTTTATCCCGTGCAATGACGTCTTCTTGCCGGAGAAATTCAAATTCCTTTCGCAGCGCGCCGTCGTCCGCCAGTATTTCCCGGTCCATCACCGTTTCATAGACGTCGACATTGTTCAGCAGGTCCTCGGCGCAAAGGCTGTCCAGCACCGAGATATAGTTGCCCAGCGGCAAGGGCATGACCTTCGCGGACTCCCCGGCGACCCAGCGGCTGGCGCGGCTTATGTTGCGGTCCGATTCCTGCAGCCAGGTGACGGCCCGGAACTGCGCCTCAAGGAGCGCCTGGATCGCCCGTGGGTGGCGCGCGGCATAGTCCTTCCGCATGCTCAGAAAGCCGTAGGTGGAGTAGGACCGGTTTATCGTATGGAGCCTCGGATCGAGCCTGGTATAAACGGTGGCCATGGGCTCGAACGTGGTAAGAGCATCGAGCTTCCGCTGTTCGATAGCCTCGAACATGTCCCGGGTGTCCATCGGCACGGGCCGTATGTCTCTCAAAGACATCCCGTTTTTTTTCAGCAGTTCAAGCAAATAGAAGTGCGCTATGGACCCGGAAGGGAAGGCGATGCGCTTGTGTTTCAGGTCTTTTACGCGGTACACGTCCCGGGAAACGAGGGACACGCTTCCCTTGTGGAAGAGGGAGAAGACCGTGATGCTCCCTTCGGCGGCCATCTTGAGCGTCGGGACATCCCCCATGATGGCCCCTTCGAGCGCGCCTTTTTTCAGGAAATAATTGATTTCGTCGCCTTTGAGGAAAGGATAAAATTTCACGGTATAACCCATCCTGCGAAGGTCCTTTGTCAGGATTTCGTCCCGCTTCATGACTTCGACAAGATGGCTGACCGTGGCCCAGGGAGTCGGCACACCGATCTCGATCGTTTTTTCATCGCGGGATAAGTGATACTGGCGGTAGAGGGGATGTGCTTCGAAGTTTACAGCCGGGGATTTCTGCGGTTCTTTACAGCCGGCCCAGGAAATGCCGAGAAGCAGAAAAAACAGGAGAATAAATATTTCGTGCCGCGTAAATGATAACTCACGCATACGGGTTACTATACCATAGTTTTGCCGCGGAAGCACCAAGGATAATATAAATTTGACGGAGCTTGTACGCTGTTTTACACAAGGCTCTTTGTCACGATCTCATGGACGTCTTTCGACAGCTTCGGCGTTGTTGCGATGCGTTCCAGTTGTGCTTTCATCTGCGCTTTCCGCTTTTCGTCGTACCGCTTCCACAGGGTGAACGCCGAGACAAGGCGCGCGGCGATCTGGGGATTCATGGGATCAATGGCCAGGACCTGGTCGGCAAGGAACAGATACCCTTCGCCATCGCGCTCATGGAACCGGACGGAATTGGCCGCAAAGGCGCCGATGAGAGCGCGGACCTTGTTCGGGTTCCTGATGTTGAAGGACGGATGTTTCGTGAGCGCCTTCACAATGTCGAGGGTGCCCGGAAGGCGGGACAAGGCCTGGATCGAAAGCCACTTGTCCATGACGAGGGGGTCGTCCTTCCATTTCTCATAGAAATCCGCCAGCGCATCGAACCGTTCCGGCCAATCGGCGTTCGCCAGGTTCGCGAGGCTTGCCATGACGTCGGTCATGTTTCCCGCTGTCCGGTATTGCTCCGTGCAGAGCCTTCGCACGCCGGGGTCGTCGAGCTCCATGAGATAGCTGAGACAGGTGTTCTTGAGGCTTCGCCGTCCTATTGATTCCTGGTCTGCCCTGTAGGGACCGGAATCCTGGTTGGTATAGTACACGGCGTGGAAGGTCTCTTTCAGCTCCGTAGCCAGGGCCTTTTGCACAAACCTCCGGGTCTCATGCACCGCCGCGGGGTCGATCACGTCCATGAAGTCCGCAAGGTACGTCTCGGCAGGCAGCGAGAGGGCGAAGGCCTGGAAGGCCTTGTCAGGCATGTTGCTTCCCAGGGTTTTGTTGAAGGCGCAGACGAAGGCATTGTCGAGCGTGAGTTTTTTATTGCGCTGAGCATCCTTGACCAGGTCCAGGATAAGTTTCACCGCGAGCTGCTGCCCCGCGTCCCAGCGGTTGAATTCATCGGGGTCATTTGCCATAAGAAACAGGCGTTCCTTGTCCGTCAGGCTGAGCTTTACTTTCACGGGCGCGGAAAAGTGC
>DAIDTZ010000281.1 GCA_027456925.1 Nitrospirota bacterium | reverse complement strand
AGTGCCTCTGGGAAAAGATGCTGAAGGGATGGTGCGGGATGGCGCGACAGTTGACCTGGGCGCGCCGCGCAAAATTTTTTTTCTTTTTCGCATGAATACGTTTTGTCGATGAAGAAACCCTTTCCCGTTGACAAGGCCATGGTTGTATGCTATCTTTTTACAGTGTTGTATCACGTCTTGTATGCGGACGCTTGCCTTACCGATATTCATTTAAAAACAATAGTATAGAGGAGGATTTCATGAAGAGCAGAAAGCTTATGTATGTTCCGGTTGTTTTACTGATGAGCATCTTTGTTCTCTGGGGCTGCCCCAAGAAAGCGGAAGTGACTTCTGCCCCCGAACCACAGAAGGAAGCAGCGGCGGAACCCGCCAAGGAAGCACCGAAGGTTGAGCAGCAGGCCGAGCCTGCGGCAGAAGCAACACCGGCGGCAAAAGAAGAGCCTCAGGAGCGTGCCGCGGAAACATCAGCGGGGATGCAGCCGATCTACTTCGATTTCGACAAGTCCTTTATCCGTGACGACGCAAGGCCCATGATGAAGGCGAATGCCGAATGGCTCAAGGCCAACCCCAAGGTGAAGATCAGGATTGAGGGAAACTGCGACGAGCGGGGCACCAAGGAATACAACCAGGCGCTCGGCCAGCGCCGCGCGACGAGCGCGAAGAAATATTTAACCGATCTGGGGATTTCCGCCAAACGGATTTCGCTCATCAGTTACGGCAAGGAAAAGCCCATCTGCACGGAGCACTCCGAGGAGTGCTGGCAGAAAAACCGCAGAGACGATTTTACGGCGGTGACGGAGTAGGACCAGGAAAAATATGAACCGGAGAGGGGGAGAACGGGGGCACGGTGAACATACCGTCTCTTCTTTCTCCCTCTTTTCGCTTTCCCGCTTCTTCGTTTCATACCCTGTGCACACATAGTATCCGTGAAGGAATAAATGACGGCCAAACAATTGTTAACGATCCTCGGCTTCCTGTTTCTGCTGGCTGCCTGTGCTCCTCAGGCTGAACTGGTCAAGACCAGGTCCGACATGACCGATCTGCGCGAAGAGGTACAAGCCGCAATGGTGCGCGTTCAGGAGTTGCAGAAACGCGTCGATCTCCTCGATACGAATGTCAAGGGCACGATGGATGTGCAGCAGGTCATGGCCGACTACGGCGCCAAGTCCGACCAGCTCGCCACCGATATCCAGCTTGTTCAGGGCAAGCTCGAAGAGAACAACTTCCGCATTGCCGAACTTGCGCAGAAGCTGGACGATCGGAGCGTCAGGATCGCGGAGCTTTCAGCGCGGATCGACGAACTCGATACCAAGATGAAGCTGTTGAGCGCCGGCACGACGACGGCCCTGACCAGGCAGACCCCGACCACGGCGGCCCAGGCAAAGTCATCCTCCCCAAAGGCCATTGAACCTTCCGAAGCTTATCGCCAGGCGAAAAGCGATTACGACAGGGGAAATTTCGATCTTGCTCTTGCCGGGTTCCAGAATTATGTTGCACAGTTTCCCAATACCAGCATGACGGACAAGGCGCAGTACTGGATCGGCGAGTGCCATTACTCCAAGAGGGAGTTCAGCAAGGCGATTGATGCTTTTCTAAAAGTTATCAAGCTCTACCCCAACAGCAACAAAGTGGCCGGCGCAAAGCTCAAGATCGGGCTGTCCTACCTGAGTGAAAGAAACTATCCCAAGGCAAAAGAACACCTCCGCAAAGTCATCAAGGAATATCCCTCTTCCAACGAGGCTGAAATCGCCAGGGACCGGCTTGCAAAAATGAAGTAGCCGGTACGCTCTGATTTCCCGCCCTCCTCTGGATGTTCGCCCTTTCCGCACAAGCTTTCTCTCAGGCAAATAAGGTGCATGGTTGCCTCACGGGCCGCGCGCGTCTTTGGTACAATCAAAATAAAGCGACCCCAGGACTCTATATTTTGTGATTTCTGATCTGTATCAAATACTACCGCCAACAA
>DAIDTZ010000280.1 GCA_027456925.1 Nitrospirota bacterium | reverse complement strand
GATCAGCAAACAGGTCAATATTGAAAGCATCAGGGATGAGCAGTTGAAGGAGCTTAAAGAGAAGATCGCGAAACGAGACATTGTTTCCAGGGCAGGGCTGCTCGGCGCTACAATCACCGGCGGCGGCGTTACGATCAGGTGTCTGGGCAAGGACTTCGAGGTCGACGGGCAGGGCGCAGTAGCGTCGCAGTGCCACACCCACGCGTGGTTCACCCTGCTGCTGCTTGATTATATCCTTACCTGCGAGGGAGTGGAGCCTTCCGGTAAATGGGTGCCTTTCCGGGAACTTCCGCGAGGGAAGACCTGGAACCCCCTCTTCGAGCAGCGGTGCGAGAAGCCGCTCAAACGGATCGCCGACAGCCACAGCGATCTGTTCGAGTCCCTCGTCAGCATGTTCAGCGGGACTTCGGCCAGCCGCGCCTTCAACTCAGACATCAGCGTGGTCCTTTTTCCCCTGCCGCGGGTGCCGATGCTGGTCTGCTACTGGAGACCGGAGGACGGCATGGAGTCGCAGCTTCACCTCTTCTTCGACACTACCGCGGAGCGGAATCTGTCCGTGGAATCGCTTTTCACCATGGCGACCGGGATCGTGCGCATGCTCGAGCGGATCATGTACCGGCACACGGACGGTAACAGCGAGCTGTCGTGAGGCGCGAAAAAAAGCCGGCAAGAGGTATTCTTGCCGGCTTTTAACGTGCTTCGCTCACTTCACCCCCCAATATACCCTCCTGAAAAATCCTTATCAAACGATTCAGCAGGACCCACGGAAACGCTGTTCTCTTCATACTCCGTGTTTGCCGAGCCCTTCCAGTCATAAGGACAGGCGTGTGACAGGATCTGAAGCTTCCAGTCGATCTGCCCGGCAAGTTCATTGAGATGCCGGTCATACAACTTAAAGAGCTCATTCTCCGTGGGGTAGGACCGTGTGAGTTTGCTTTGCAAAACCTCGATCCTCTCTTTCATTCCGGCGAGTTCAGTATAGATATCATCGCAAAAACCCTTTTTTATGTCTTTTACAGTTGCCATAGGCTCCTCCTTTGTGTTCCTCGAACATGCGTCCTTTTTCACGCATGCATCGCTAATATAAAGTTTACCACAATCTCCCGGCAATAACCCAAGTCAACGCATGCCTCTTCTTTAATATCTCTCTTCATGAGACTTAAGGCTCATGCTGCTTTAAGCACGATCTTCCCCCGTGCCTGCTCTTTTTCGCTGTCAGGGCGTCCCTGGCATGGTCAAGAGGATAGATTTTGTAGAAAGCGACCCTGACCTTGCCCCCTTCGATCTTCAATATTCCACGCTAAAAAATCTCCTTGAAAATAATATCCGGATACAGTACTGTTTGGCCAGTAGATCCTTCCCGAGGCGGCCATGAAAAAAGTATTGATTGCGCAGGAGCTCCACGCTTTCTTAGAGCAGGACAAGACCTTTTTAGACCGCACGGACATAAAAGTGTTCGCTGCAAATACGAACGAAGACATCCTGAAGGTCCATCGTGCGGAGAAGGCGGACCTTATTATTACGCAGCTCGACATGCCCGGCATGACCAGCGACCGGCTTTGCACCCTGATCAGGGAGGATGCAAACCTCCGCAATGTATCGCTGATCATGGTCTGTGCCAACACACCCGAAGCGATCAGGGAAAGCTCCCGGTGCAGAGCGAACGCGGTGCTGCTGAGGCCCCTCCACCCCGTCCTGCTCATGGCAAAAGCGCAGCAGCTCCTTGATATCGCCGCCCGGGAGACGCTCCGGGTGCTTCTGAGCGCAAACGTGGACAGCCTTTCCAGCGGGGGCTCGTTCTACTGCCGCACCAGGAACATCAGCGCCACGGGAATGATGATTGAAACCGATAATCTTCTTGAAGAAGGCGCCCGGTTGTCCTGCCAATTCTATCTCCCCAATGCAAAAAAAATAGAGACGTCAGGCAAGATCATCAGGATCATCCAGGAAACGTCGGGAGCTGAAGACTATCAGTATGGGCTCATGTTTACGGATATCACTCCCGAGGCCAAACAGCAGCTTATTGATTTTGTCGAAAGCAGGTCGAATAAATCTTCTCACGCCGGTTCCTAGCTGCCCTGCATCCCCCTCGCCCACGCACCCTAAAATCTGTTGTACCAAAGTGGAAAACACCGCCCGTGCAATAATTTGACACGCAACAGGAGGGTTGCTATATTCAAAAAAAGGGGGAGGAATGGAGGTGGCAATAATGCCTGCAACAAAAATCAAAGCGAATTGTTCCGTGTGCGGTATGAACGTAGATTCCAAGTTCAAGGCCGACTACAAGGGGCAAACTTATTACTTCTGCAGCGAGAACGACAGGAAGGAGTTCCAAAAACGGCCGCAGGTGTACGCAGGGCTGGAGCGCGTAAGCAAAACAGGCAAGGCAGCGTAGACAGTGCCCCGCACAGGGCGTATCAACGAATATGCGGACATAAAAGATCCGGGCATCCTAAGGTGTCCGGATCTTTTTTGTCAGTACGTTATGAGGACACGCCTGGCCGTGTTGTTACTTCCCTGAGAAAAAAGACTTATGCAGGAGGCGCAATGCTGTATGCTCCCAGGGGCCACCGGGGCAGTGATATACTTTGAAGAGAACAGCCTGTCGGGAAATATCAGGGAGGTGAAGGATATGAAACAATTTTCATGCGCAGACTGGGGGAACAAGTGCAATGTGGTCTTGATCGGGCAAAGTGAAGATCGACTTGTTGAGATGGTGTCAATCCATCTGCGGGAAGTCCACGGGATGACCTCGATCTCCCAGGATATGGTGGCCGAGATCAAAAAGCTCTTTACCAGCCGGGCGATTTCCGATGCAGCCTACGTTGTTGACCGCATCTTAGAAAAATACAACTGCGACAGCGATCCGGATTGCACCTGGCGGTACATCGCCGAGGCCGAAAGGATCCTGACCGGCAGCGACACGGTCCACGCGAAGGAACTCAGGGCAGCCTGATTGCCGGTGCGTGGAAGATGCGAGAGGCGTGCAATCGCCCGAGGATCCGGGCGGAAACGATGCTCCGGTCCCGTGAAAAATAAAAAAGGCCGTGCGGAGTAATTCCCGCCGGCCTTTTCCGTTTTGGCGATGCTCTTTTCCAGCAATGCCCTAACTCTTCAATATCTTCTCAGCCGCGATCTGCGCCTCATGCACGCAGTCGCCGATGCCGATGCCCTTGTATGAACAGCCGATGAGGTGCAGTCCCGGATGCGACGTGAGCGTCCGGTCCAGCATGGAGATGCGGTCCAGGTGGCCGACGGTGTACTTCGGCATGCCTTTCTGCCAGCGGTACACTTTTGAGAACTGCGCATTTGCCTTGATGCCCAGGATGACGTCGAGCTCCTCAAGCACCATCTTTACCATGCCCGCATCATCGAGTTCCGTCACGAGTTCCTCGTGATGGCCGCCGCCGACGAAGACGCGGATCATGACCGTGTCATCAGGCGCGCGATAGGACCACTTGATGGAGCTGTAGGTCGCCGCGTTCACCTTCCTGCCCTCGACGCGGGGGACGATGAAGCCGAAGCCCTTGAGCGGGACCTTGATGTCGTTCTTCCGGAAGACGATGGAAACCGTAGAGGAGGACGACCACTCGATCTTGTTCATCTGGGCTGACAGCGTTTCGTCGAAATCCTTGACCATGTTGGCGGCTTCATAGGCTGCCGAAGCGATCATGACATGGTCAGCGTCCAGCGTTTCGCCGCTTTCGAGCATGACCGCATATCCTTTGCCCCGGGGTTCGACTGCCTTGACCGAAGCGTTCATGCGGATCGATTCCTTGCCGATATGGTCGACGCAGGCCTGGGACAGCGTTTGCATTCCGTTTTTGAAACTCATGAAGTAGGTCATTTTTGGCTGGCCCGGCTTGGGGGGCGGACCGCTCAGGGTTGCATGGGGCCGGTTCTTCATTGCCGCGAGCATGCCCATGATCAGGCTGCCGCTCTTCTGCTCCATCTGCACGAACCGGGGAAAGGTCGCGAGCACGCTCATGTTGTCCGGGTTCGAGGTGTGGATGCCGGCAACGAGCGGCTCGGCGATCTTTTCCAGGCATTCGCGGCCGAGCCTGCGGGTCACGAAGGAGGCGAGGCTTTCGTCTTCCAGGGACCTGCGCTTCGGCATGAGCACATCCATTCCCATCCGGAGTTTCCCCGGCCAGGTGAAGAGGCGGGATTTCGCCATGGGCCAGAACGAGGTCGGCACCATGAGCATGACCCCTTCGGGCAAAGAGTGGAGCTTGTTCCCGGAAAAGATGAACGTGCCCTTGAACTGGTCGTTCGACGGCAGCATCTCCGGCTCAAGTCCGAGGTGCTTGGCGAGGTTTACACTCCAGACTTTTTCCGGAAGAAAGCTGTCGGGACCGCCTTCGACGAGGTACTTGCCGATCTTCTCGGTCAGGATCTTGCCGCCCATGCGGCCGTTCTTTTCGAGCAGCAGCACGTCAACGGTCCTGTTATGAGACTTGGCCCCGGCTTTCAGCTGGACGGCGGCAGCCAGGCCGGCGATCCCGCCGCCGATGATGATGATTTTCGGCATAGATTGAATTCCTTGCAAAATACAGATTTAGGCGTTTGAATACTTATCTAATTATAGCCGCGAGTACCCTTGACGAAAAAAAATTGTCGCGCAAAGTCGCCAAGCCGCGAAGAAAGTCCAAGTATTGGTTTTAGACGCTCAGTCCAAAGGTTTCTTCGCGCCCTTTGCGGCTTTGCGCGAGATGCTTTTATCTTTTACCTTTGGTTCTAATTTAAGGGGTTAGGCTTTTTTGACGATATCCGCCAGGGCCTTGATGAAAAGCTTCGACGTATTCAACGACTCCGCCCGTTCGAACTCCAGGCCCAGTTTCTTCGCGTGCGCCCGATGCACGATATCGATGTCGTAGAGCGTTTCCAGGTGATCGCAGGTAAAGCCGATGGGCACCTCAAGCACGTCCTTGTATCCCTCGCTCGCGATCTTGTCCAGCGTGGGCTCCACTTCCGGCTCAAGCCACGGTTCCGTGGCCCGCACTCCCTTGCTCTGCCAGGCAACGCGCCAGTTCTTGATGCCGAGCCCGTCCACAACGAGTTTCACTGTCTGTTCCACCTGCGTCTTGTAGGGATCTCCTGCCGTGATGTACCGCTGCGGGATACTGTGACTCGTAAAAATAACGAAGACATGCTTCTGCTGGCCTGTCCAGAAGCGCTTCAGGCCAAGAAACACGCGCTCCTGCCATGCCTCGATAAAGAGGGGATTGTCGTGCCAGCTTGCAATGAACCGCGGACAGGTCTCACCGCTTCCCAGGCCTTCGCAGGCGCTCCGGTAAGCGCCGGTGGTGACTTCGGTCGCAAAGGGCGACAGAGAGAGCGCGATCACGCGGCGCGCTCCGTCCTTGACGGCCCGGTCAAAGGATTCGGCAACCAGGGGCTTTGAGTACCGGAAGCCTTCATAGACTCGAAACCCGCTGCCGAGCTCTTGTTCGAGCGCAGCAGCCTGTGCCTTCACCATTTCCGGGAGCGGAGACTTGCTGCCGATGAGCCGGTATCGTTCGACGACAGCGGCCACCACAGGCGGGGGAGCGGGCCGGCCCATGAAGGCGGCCATGAAGGGGCCGACCTCGTCAAGGCTGCGCGGGCCGCCGAGTGCGATGAGTATGATTGCGGTGTTGGTGGACATGATAATAAAGGGTCAAGGGTCATGTAGCAAGGGTCAAGGTTCAGACTTCCTTGCTGCTTCGCTACTTGCCCCTTGACCCTCTCTCTTGCTCCTATCTTTTGCTCAATTCGTGCGTTGCGTTGATGAACTCTTCGGCATGGTCGAGCGGTGTTTGCTGCAGGATGCCGTGGCCCAGGTTCATGATATGTCCGTTCCTGCCCGCTGCTTGGTCAAGGATCTCCTTGGTCCGCTTCCGGATGAAGTCCTTGGACCCGAAGAGCGAGACCGGGTCGAGATTGCCCTGCACTGCCTTGTCGAATCCGACGCGTTTCCAGGCAACATCGAGGTCGGATCTCCAGTCGAGGCCGATCACGTCGCCGCCAGCTTCGGACACCATTTCCAGGAGATGGGACGCGCCGTGGGCAAAGTGGATGAGCGGGACCGTTTTCTTGATCCCGGCGATCACGTTCTTCTGGTGCGGCAGCACGAATTCGCGGTAATCGCTTGATCCAAGTGCGCCCACCCAGGAGTCGAAGAGCTGGACAACCTGAACGCCCGTGTCGATCTGGGCATTCAGATAATTGATGATCACCGCCGTAAGGTGCTCCATGAGTTTGTGCCAGGCCTTGGGCTCGGCGAACATCATGGTTTTGGCGTTCTCGTAGTTTCTCGAGCCGCCGCCTTCGATGATATAACTCGCGAGCGTGAAGGGAGCGCCGGAAAAGCCGATGAGCGGCACTTTCCCGTCCAGTTCCTTGAGCGCGATCTTGATCGCCTTCATGAGGTACTCGATCTGGGTGGCGGCGTCAATGGGCCTAAGCTTTTGCACGTCCGCCATGGTCCGCACCGGGTTGTGGATCACCGGGCCTTCGCCTTTGGCGAATTCGAGGCCGATGCCCATGGGTTCGAGCGGCAGAAGGATGTCGGCGAAAATGATGGCTGCATCGATCTCGAAGCGCCGGACGGGCTGGATGGTCACCTCGGCGGCCACGTCGGGAGTCTTGCACATCTCAAGGAAGGTATGCTTCGCCCGGATCTCGCGGTACTCCGGCAAGTATCTTCCTGCCTGGCGCATCATCCATACGGGCGTACAGTCCACCGCTTGGCGTCTGCATGCTTTTATAAACCTGTCTGCTCTGGACATCCTTTTGTTCTCCCCGTGGCGAAAAAGAGTAATGAGGCATTGATGAAGGGTCCATAATAGTATGTTGCGGCCGAAAACTCAAGAAATTTTTCTTGTTCCTGCTCCAGCCCGGCATGGCGCATTCCGCACCAAAGATTCTTGCTTTTTAAAACCCGCTGTACTATTCTCGTGCATATGCAAAGCCGGACGGTGTCAACATAAGGGAGGACGTGGCCGTGCCAAACAGAAGTTTCAAAGCTGGGTCGTTGGTTCTTGCGGCGCTTGTTGTTCTCATGACGCTGTCGCCAATTGCCTTTGGCGCGGAAGGACCGCAGCCGACTACCCCTTCAAAAGAAGAAAAAGTATCTATTGAAGATGTCATCCCCCTGACCATGGGCAACATGCGCGGACACAAGATGCTCTACAACGAAGGGTGGTTTGTCGTCACATCCAGCAGCAGGGCCTTTGAATACGCAAAGAAGACATCGATCATCTCGTCGAGGACGGCGCTCCAGCGAGTGGTGAGCGAAGCTTCGAAAGACTCAGGAAAATATAAAGAAGCGGTCTTGACCGATGTCCGTGATTCCGCGGACACGGGCAAGGCGGTGGTGGCGACCGGCACGAAGCTGAGCGGGCAGATCCTTGCAACCGCTCATAGTGCGGCCAAGACCGAACTTGCTTATGCTCAAGATAGTTTTCAAAAAGCCATGAGTTTTTTTGTGCGGGGAAATCTTTCGATCGCGAAACGCACCGAGGACGAGCGGCAGGAACTTGCGAACCTTCCGGGGGATTATTTTAAAACGCTGAACAAGGATTTCAGCAATATCTTTGAACTGGCAGATACGGCCAGGGAGCGCTTTGCGGGAAAGATCGACCCTCAGTGGGAAAGGGCGTTTCAGAAGGCAAGCAATGAATTCCGGGCCGAGTACGAGAAATCCGGCAAAGAACATAATTCTCTCATGGCCCTTGGGCCGATCCTCTACGGCTACCTTAAGTCGTTCTACTACGGCATTGCCGCGCCCACGTCCAAGACCATCGTGAAATCCGCTGCAGTCGGCACTTCGTACGCGATTTTTCTGCCGATCACGACCACCTCGGTCGTCGCAGGCAGGACCGTCCAGTCTGTGGGGCTCACGATCTACTACGTGGGGAAAACGGGAGTGAAGATCGTTTCTCCAACTGTCGAAGGCGGGCTCTTGACCGGCTTGTCTCTTCTCTCGGTCAGCTCCGTTCCTGTTACCTATGCCGCGGGAGGAGCGCTCGGCGCTGTGAACCAGGTGGCATTCACGACTGCCGGTCCTGTTGCCGGAGCCGCGGAAGGCGCAATTACCACGACCGCGCACTCGGCGGCATATGTCGGGTTTCTTGCCTATGATGCGGTAAAGGGCACTACCCAGGTCGTGATCAACCAGGCAGCGTCAGGCATCGTGCTCGGGTATAATGCTCTGACCGCGATCCCGACCCATGCGCTCATAGGCGTGATGGATACCGCGGTATTTCTTGCCTGGGACGGGCCCCGTCTTGTCATTGCAGCTGCTGAGGGCAGGATAAGAACGAAAAACGACAATGGCGCGAACGAAGCCTACTCCCTGGGAGATCTTCCTGTGGGAACGATCGTTGATCTCAAAAAACTTGAACGAGCGGAAGGCGTGAAGGTCGAAGTACTTTCAACCGACCCCGCTGTGATACGATCGGTTATCGAAAAAATTCCTGATGATGTGAGGGAGCCTGATCATGACCATCGCTAAGAGCATTGGGTCCCTGTTGCTCGTTATGTTTCTCGGGATGACCGGCATTGGCTGCGCCACGACTGGCGCGCATGACGACCCGCTTCGGAACACGAAGAAACTGGTTGCCGAAGGTCATGTTTCGCTGTACAAGAACGGGGCCTTCAAGGTGCCGCATACCTCGATCAGCCTTATCCCGCCCGGCCCGAGCACGGTGGAGTTCGTCCAGGAGCTGGCCGGTGTTCGCGCTCGACAGTCCTTTGAACTGTCGGTCAAGAAGGCCGCCGAGTCCGTCTATATCGTCTCGGAAGGCACGAAGCTTACCTACAAGGTTACGAAAAATATCAGCAGAGAAGCCAGCGCAAGCGCGAACGCGATCAGGCAATTTTCGCGCGAGAACAGCACGCTTATTGTCTATCGCTCTTCGGAACTCGGGAAGAGCATCGTCGGAACGTCCTGGGCCCTGTCCACGGCGGCGTTTCAGGCCGGGCAAAGGCAAGGGAGCGCCATGATCGCAGGCTCGCAGTCCCTGGGAAACGAGGTCAGCGAAAAGGGAACAGCGCAGGGCATGGGTCTGGCCTCCGGTTCCGTGGGTGCTGCGAAGGACATTGTGAAGGCCGGTTCTGCCGGCGGGGACAAGATCAGCGAAACAGGGACCAGGCAGGGAATGGCGCTGGCAGCAGGATCGATCCCGGCTGCGAAGGACATCGTGCGCGCAAGCTCCGCTCAAGGAGACAAGATCAGCGAGGAAGGGACAAAGCAGGGAATGGAACTGGCTGCCGGATCTCTCCGGGCTGCGAGCAACATTTCAACAGCGAGCGCAGCAAGGAGCGCTGCAACGTTCACCTGCGCGGGAAACGCTTTTGTCCGGGGGTACGCGGCAGTTCCCGCGAACATGAAAAAACATGCAGGCGAGATGGGTGACAGGCTCACTGTCGCAAAGTTCAGCAAGATCGTCAACGAAGAGAACGAGAGGCGCAAGGCATTGGCGAAGCCGTCTGTCGATCTCATGAGCAATACGGCAAAAAACTACGGGTCGAACGTATCCGAAAGCTTTAAGAAAGCCGGCCAGGAATTGAACGCCAGCTCGACAACGGGTCTGAGTTTCGCTGTATTGAAATCCCTGAGATGGGTGCTGCAGGGAATTTTGTGGGACGCTACCATCGAGCCTCTCACGAAGATGACTGCTGCGTCCGTGGGATATATCAGCGTCAACTACCTAGCGTTTCCTTCCCTGGTCGTGGTCCGGGAAGGAGTTTCCACGACAAAGCTGGCCGTCGAGGTCACCTGGGATACGACAAAAATGGGCTATGACCTGGTTGCGCCGACCGGCGTTGCAGCGGTGGCAGGGGTGTACGGTTTGCTCGATCTAACCGGCTCTCACGTTGCTGCCGGCGGAACCGCGGTTATTGGGACCGTTGCGGGCGTTTCCGAAGCGGGATTGAGCAAGACCGCAGGTGCTGCGGTCAAAGGCGGGGGCTACGCTGTTGCCGGCGCAACTGTTGCTGCCGGGACAATTGCGGGCGTTTCCGAAGCGGGCTTAAGCAAAACCGCGGGTGTCGCAATCAAAGGCGCAGGCTATCCTGCTGCGGGCGTAACAGCTGCAGCCGGAACGATCGCGGGTTTGGGTGAAGCGGGGTTAAGCAAAGTGTCCAGCATCGTCATCAAAGGCGGCGGTTATGCCGTTGGCAAGGGGGTACAATATATCGGCGTTCCCCTTGCGAGCGCGGGCATTGCCGTGGGCGGCGGCGCCATCGGGACCGCTGTGGGCGGCGTCGGGGTCGCATCGGGCGGCGCCCTCTATGTTGCCGGTGAAACCGGCTGGGCGACCACGCAAGTCTTCGGGAACACCATCGCCGGCGCGACGCTCGTGGGGGGGACAGCGGTTTCCGCGGCAGGCGGGGCAGCTTACGGAGTTTATGAACTGTCAAAGTCTGTGGTGGTGCCGACGGGGTACGAGCTCGGCAGCGGGATTGTCTTGAGCTACGGCACCCTGTCGCATCTCGGGGCGCACGCGATCCTGGCAGTGTCCGATTGCTCCTACATGGTGTTGTCGCTCGAAGGCCCGCGCTGGGTCCTCTATGCAATCAAAGGCAAAACAGGGAGCGGCGAGGATCTGCCGGCCGGCGCAGTCGTCGATCTCAAGAAGATGCAGGAGTCGGGCGAGGAGATTTATTACCTTCCTGTTTCGGACGGGTAGATGAAGGATGTCGTCGACTCCGTGTATGATAATTTGCCGGAAATGAAATCCGGCGTTGGTGAGGGCGCTGCTCTTACGGATAAGTAAGAGGCCCCTGAGCGCCAATGAAATCGTACAATTCCCCCCGTTGCATGCCCCGGGATATTGTGGTACTGTCATCGCGCACGAGCTCAATCGCACTAGTGATTGTTACGCAAACTCCGGGAGATGGCTGATGGCTGCGGAAGAGAAGCGGCAGCCGGATAGGAACGCGGGCACATGAGAATTCTCTTTGTCAATAATGCGTCGGGAAGGGGCGGAGGCGAGGAATTCTTGCGCGACCTGCTTCCGGGGCTCGCCTTGAAAGGCGTGACCGTAGGTCTGGTGTGCCGTCCCGGTGCGCCGCTCGTCGAAATGTTCCGCAACAGTGCGATCTCGCTCCACCCGGTGAAACGCTCCGGTCTTCACGCCCTGGCAGCTGTTCGGCAGACGGCCCGGATCATCAGGGACAATGGGTACGACATCGTGAACATCCAGCGGCGACACGACCTTGTCCAGTCATGGCTTGCGTCCGCGCTGTCGGGCAGAAAACCGGCGCTTCTGTACACGGTCCAGGTTGCGGAGTTCCTCCGTTCGCGTTTTCTTTTGTCCCGTATGGACAAGATCGTCACGATCTCGCGCCATATCCGGGATAAGATCCTCGCCTTTCATCCCGGCATAGCGCAACGGCTCGGTATTGTGTATTATGGGATCGATCTCGACAAATTCAGGCCCGGCACTATCCGAAGGGGCGCGCTGAGACGACGTTTTCTGCTGGCGCCCGGCACGCCGGTCATCGGCACGGTGGGAGATCTCTGGAAAAACCAGATCGAGTTCCTTGATGCGCTCGTCCTGATCAGGAAAGCGCTTCCCGATGCGCGGTTCGCGCTCGTTGCCTCCGAATCGGGGAGCGGCCAGATCGATGCGTTTAAGCGTCGCGCCCATGAACTGGGCCTGAACAGCGCCCTGCTCTGGACCGGCAGGCTGTCCAAGGACGAGATGCTTTCTTTTTATGCCGACATCAATGTTGCCGTGAGCACCCATCGGAACGAGGGCTTCGGCATTTGGGTCCTTGAAGCGCTCGCCGTCGGAACGCCGGTTGTATCGGTGACCGAAGGGGGCATACGGGATTCGCTCGAAGGTTGTCCCGCGGGCGCGCTGGTGGACGGAGGGCCGGAAAATATGGCCACCGAAGTGATTAAAATATTGGAAGACCGGTCTCTGCACACCCGGATGGCCGGAGCCGGGCCGATCTGGGTCGCCGAACGATTCAGCAGGGAGCGCATGGTCGAGGAGTATTACCGGTTCTTTCAGAGCTTGAGCTGACCTTCACGGACGGCTTTCCCGGTCCGCTGCAAGCGGTGTTCCGTCCTTTACGGGATTTTTTTGCAAGGAACCGCCATTTATGGACCTGAACATCAGCGCAATGGAACCAGGCATATTCAGCGCATAGGAGGCGCAGCGCGAACCATGAAAACGTCGATTATCGTGCCGACCTACAACCGGCCGAAAGCCCTGAAGCTCTGTCTGTTGAGCCTCGCAAAGCAGAGTATGATGCCCTCTGAGGTCCTGGTTGCCGACGACGGGAGCGGACCGGAGACAAAGGAACTGGTCCGGGAAATGGGACAGGTCCTGAAGGAGGCATTCCCGATAACGCATGTCTGGCAGGAGGATGCAGGCTTCAGGAAACCCAGGATCCTGAACGAAACGGTGCGCCGGTCTTCCGGCGATTATCTGATCTTCATTGATGGCGACTGCATGGCGCATCGCAATTTTGTCCGCATCCACGTCGAGAAGAGCAGCCCGGACGCAATCCTGAGCGGCAGGCGCGTCGAGATCGGCAGGGAGTTGACCGAACAACTGCTCGACCGTGGCGCTGTCCTCAACAGGCTTAGCCCCAGGCTTCTCCGGGACGCGCTGCTGGGAAAGTCCCGCCGGGTCGAAGAAGCACTGGTGATAAAGAGCCCTTTTCTGCGGCACATTACCCACCGCGACAAAATTTCCGATGACGGCGTGTGGGGGTGCAATTTCAGCCTTACGAAAGCCCTTTTTTTAGCAATCAACGGCTGCGACGAAGATTTTCTGGACGGCTCCATCGAGGACAACGACCTCGGCATCCGCGTCCTGAACCGGGGGAAGCAGGTCAGATCGGTCAGGAGCCTGGCTATCATTTTTCACCTCTGGCATCGGTCTTCATGGAGCTTTGAAAACGACAAGTATCAGCACAACCTGGCCATTCTGAAGCAACGGATCGCAAACAAGGAACCATACTGTAAAAACGGCATAAAAAAACTTTCTTAGTCGGTTTTCCCGTAGACAACTCCAGCAATAACATGAAAATCTTCGTCGTCGACAGCGCCATAAAAGACACCACCATTATGGTGGCGTAAAAATTTTCCTCTGCCGCAGCATTTATGGATGTGAAGCGACTTACTCCGTTTCACAGGGAGGATTTTGCTCTGTCAGTTCTTTGAGCTTCGCCGGGGTGAGTTCAGTCTGCAGGACGTAGTCTGCTCTTGCGTACTCGTCCTTTTTCTTCATGAGCAGCCACTCTTTGCCCGTGCCTTTCGGGAGGCCCTTCATCCGGGCCAGCGTGAAAGCGCCCTTCAGTTTTTTCCCCTTTAACAGAAAGCTGAGTTTGCCCTCGTGCAAGGCCTTTTCAGGTTCGTGGGTTTCCAGAAGGACGAAATCGCCGCTGTCCCAGACCACGACCGGCCCGGCGCCGTATCGGCCTGCAGGGATGATCCCCTCGAAACTGATGTACTCGATTACGTGGTCAGGCACCATGACCGCAAGGCGCTTGTCAGCCGGGTTCAGGGACGGGCCTTTCGGTATTGCCCAGGACTTGAGCACACCGCCGATCTCAAGCCGGAAGTCGTAGTGCAGTCTCTTCGCCTGGTGTTCGTGAACAACGAAGCGCTGAGGTTTTGCTGTGTCCATGTGAAAATCTCCCTTACAATACTTTAGCACAGGCAGGTGCATTTTTCTATCGAGGAACCTGCGGGCAGGCCCTATGAGACCGCCATCGTTTCGCGGTTTCCGTCGAAGGCGGGATAACTACCGGCTTCCTGTTCTCGGGATGCAGGCACAGAAGAATCCCCGCGGAGACAAACCTGAAAGAGCGATTGTGGTAAACTTAAAGGAACGCACTGGACCAGACCCTCTGAGATGTTTTTAATGATGCCGCTGCATCTCCGTGCCGCGAGTTCTGCATGGTTCTCTCGGATTCAAGGAAGCACTTCCCGTTGGTGGATGGATTGGTTGAGCCGGTTGCACTATCGACGTGAGAGGATAACCTTTTAAGGTAAAGAGGTTGAAACATCAAAACTGCTTGACAAAATGCAGGCTTACCGTATAAAATCACCATTCCTACTTTTGCGGTTTATCGTGTTTCAGATCGAGGGTGCTCTAATCGTATGATTAAACTTTTCAACACGCTCAGCGGGAAAAAAGAAGAATTCGTCCCCATCCATCCCGGCAAAGTCCTTATGTATGCCTGTGGTGTTACTGTCTATGACTATTCCCACCTCGGGCATGCACGGGGAGCCGTTTCCTTCGACTTGATCCAGCGCTATTTCCGGCGGAGAGGGTTCGATGTAAAGTATGTACGGAACTTTACCGATGTCGACGACAAGATCATCAACCGGGCGAAGGAAGAAAACATCACGCCTGCCGAGGTTGCGCACAAATATATAGAAGCGTACCAGGAAGACATGAAGCGCCTCGGTGTGGGGAGGGCGGATGTGGAGCCCAAGGCGACCGAACACATTGAGGAAATGATCGAGGTGATCAAGGGGCTTGTGGAAAAGGGACACGCCTATGTTGTGGGCGGCGACGTCTACTTTCGCGTGGCCAGCTTCAAGGAGTACGGAAAGCTTTCGAAGCGGAATGTCGAAGACCTGAAGGCGGGAGCGCGCGTGGAAGTCGATGAGCGTAAGGACGACCCTCTCGATTTTGCGCTGTGGAAAGCGTCGAAGCCCGGTGAGCCTGCCTGGGAGAGCCCCTGGGGGCCGGGAAGGCCGGGCTGGCATATAGAGTGCTCAGCCATGGGGTTCAAACATCTGGGGACGACTTTCGACATCCACGCCGGCGGCAAGGACCTTATCTTTCCGCACCACGAAAACGAAATTGCGCAGAGCGAGGCCTATTCAGGCAAAAAATTTGTGAACTACTGGGTCCACAACGGTTTCGTGAATATCAACCAGGAAAAGATGTCCAAGTCTCTCGGCAATTTTTTCACGATCCGGGACATTCTCGACCAGTATGATGCGGAAGTGGTGAGGTTTTTTCTTCTTTCCACGCATTACAGGAGCCCGATTGATTTTTCCGACGCGAACTTGAAGGACGCCAGGGCGGGGCTTGATCGTTTCTACACCATGAAAGAAGGGATCTTGAAGTTCCTTGCCGGAAAGAAGCCGTCGGCGGCCAAGCCCGAGGAGGTCGTCGAAGTTGCCGATCGGACCACCTATGAAAAGATCAAGAACCTGCCGAAGGCGTTCGAAGAAGCGATGGACGATGATTTCAATACCGCTTTTGCCGTGGGACTCATTTATGATCTTGTCCGGGACATCAACAAGTTCCTGGCCGATGCTGATAAAAAGAATGAGGACGCCGCATACATCGTCCTGTCGGCGGCCCTCGCATCCTTTCAGGATGTCAACGAAACGCTCGGCATATTCCTGCGCAGTCCCGATGAATGGTTTCGGGAAGGCCGGCGTGCAGACAGCAAGGTTACGCTTTCCGTGGAGCGGATAGAAGAACTCATCCATCTCAGGAACGAAGCCCGGGTACGCAAGGACTGGGTTGAGGCCGACAGGGTAAGAAAAATCCTCGACGATGGCGGCGTGGAGCTGTTCGACCGGGCCGATGGGACGGTTTGGAAGCCGAAGTGAACTTGGAACAAAGTATCAAATCCCAAGCATCAAATCACAAATAAATCCCAAAAAGATGCAGTCATCAATGTACATTTGGCACTTGATGCTTGAAATTTGAATATTATTTGGAATTTGTGATTTGAAATTTAGAATTTTCCCAAACTATGCATCGCGATAAAATCATCGGCATCAATCCCGTCACCGAGGCGCTCCGATCAGGCAGGCCCATCCAGCTTTTACTGGTCGCTGAACAGCGCTAAATGGACCGCGATGTGCAGACGATCTTGAGGCTCGCCAAAAGCAACAGCGTCGAAGTGAGAATGACGACGCGCGACGCTTTGAACCGGGAAGTGCCCCAGGCAGCGCACCAGGGAATAGTCGCTTTTGCGTCCGCCCGGGAGTATGCAGAGCTCGACGATATTCTTCAGCTCCCTGCGCAAAAAGGGCAAGCGCCGTTGTTCCTGGTCCTTGACGGCGTGGAGGACCCGAGAAATCTCGGGGCCATTTTAAGGACGGCAGAGGCTGCGGGTGTTCACGGCGTTATCATTCCCGAGCGGCGGGCAGTCGGGCTTACTGAAACTGTTGCAAAGGCGGCGGCAGGGGCGCTGGAATATGTTCCGGTAGTTAAAGTCGTCAATATTACGAACACGATCGAGGAACTCAAAAAGGCGGGGGTCTGGGTTGTGGGCGCTGAGGCAGGCGGAGAGAGGGCCTACTGGGACGCCGACTTTGTCCGGCCGACAGCGCTCGTACTCGGCGGCGAGGGCAAGGGCGTGCGCAAGCTGGTGAGGGAGCACTGCGACTATCTCGTTTCATTGCCGTTGATGGGCAATATCAACTCACTCAATGTCTCGGTGGCCGCCGGGGCGCTTCTCTATGAGGTACTACGGCAGCGCCGAACTCGCTGATATCCCCTTTACCTTTGTCAAGTGGCTGCATAACAACCTATTTCATAAAGCGAGCTCATCGAATCTTTTTGCTTGACAAATTTAACTGCAATCCATTATAATTACTATTCTTTGGCGCGGCAGCCGGAGTGCGCGCATTTGTTCTGTCCCAGACATGCGGGACGTGGTGTCCAAAGAATCCTGCCACCGTAACTCAGTTGGTAGAGTAGCTGATTTGTAATCAGCCTGTCGGGGGTTCGATTCCCTTCGGTGGCTCCACTTGAATACTTTCAGTTTAGTGTGAGGCTGTTGTAGCGTTGTGCGGGGAGGTGCCCGAGTGGCCAAAGGGAACAGACTGTAAATCTGTCGGCGTCAGCCTACGGAGGTTCGAAACCTCCCCTCCCCACCACTTTAAAGATAGCAAAATTGTCGATTGCGGAATGCAGATTTGAAAGCTTCACAAATCCGAAATAGACAATCCAGAATCGATCGAATGCGGGAATAGCTCAGCTGGCTAGAGCGCAAGCCTTCCAAGCTTGGGGTCGCGGGTTCGAATCCCGTTTCCCGCTCCATTTTTTTACCGCCCATGTAGCTCAGTTGGCAGAGCACATCCTTGGTAAGGATGAGGTCAGCGGTTCGATCCCGCTCATGGGCTCCAGTACTTCAGGGTTTTTATAC
>DAIDTZ010000279.1 GCA_027456925.1 Nitrospirota bacterium | reverse complement strand
CTTTCGTGCCGGTCTTCACCGATTTGTAGCCCAGTTCGAGATCGTCGTCCCCAAGGGAAATGCACCCGTGGGTAAAATGGGTCCCCAAAAGATTGGTCCACGTCGTTCCGTGGATCTTGTAGCCATTCCCGAGGAGCAGCGCGTACTTTCCGAGCACGCCCCGCACGAGACGGTCCGGATCGTGCTCCGCCGGGACAGGCATATTTTCCTCTACATAGGACCAGTCGGGCCGGATCCACACCGGGTTCCGCTCTCTTCCGAGAACCGTAAAGGAACCGATAGGCGTCTCAAAATACCAGTCCCTTCCTGCCTCGGATTCGATAAACTGATGGCTTCCGGTCCCGCACACCGCCTGGTGCAGTACGGCATTGCCCTGGCGCAGTGACAACCGGTTGCTCTCGGTGTCCACGACAATATACAGTTCGTCATCATCCTGGGACGCCAGTATCCTGCGAAGTCCCTGGTTCTCTTCCTTCAGTTGCTCCGCTTCCTGCCGGAGGGCCTGTACTTCAGCACGGAGCTCTTCGACAGAAGGTGATGCAGAAACGCTTCCTGCCCACGAGAATGGACAGATCAAAAGCGCCGGAGCAGCGATGGCGACAGTGAGCATCCAGATCAATGTTTTTTGTCTTTTAGTCCGCATTCAGAAAGATCTTCCCCGGGTTTAATATATTGTTCGGATCGAACGCCTGTTTGATCCGTTTCATGGCGGAAAGCGCGTCCGGGGACAGTTCCATGGGGAGATAGGGGGCCTTGGAAATGCCGATCCCGTGCTCTCCCGTGATGCTTCCCCCGAGGCGAAGCACTGCCGCGAATATTTTTTTCACTGCTTCTCCGGCCTTCGGCAGATCAACGTCGTCGATCATGATGTTCGTATGGATGTTGCCGTCGCCGGCGTGGCCGAAGTTCACGATCAGCAGATCGTAGTGTTTCGCAATATCGTTGATCTCGCGCAGGATGTCGGCAATCCTGCTTCGTGGAACAACGATGTCCTCGTTTATTTTTTTCGGTTTGATCGTGTACAGCGCCGGCGAGATCGAACGGCGCGCCTTCCAGAGCTGCTCCCGCTCCGGCCCGGCATCGGCGCTCTGCACCCTTGTGGCTCCTGCTTTGGCCAGGAGGTCGGCGACCCTCGCGCTTTCACGCTCCGTGGTCTCAGCCGGACCGTCCACCTCGACAATCAGCATGGCTGCGGCCCCCTTGGACAGGTCTTCCTTCAGATAGTTTTCCACGGCCCGGAGCGCGGCCTGGTCGATCAATTCGAGCGCCCGCGGAATGATCCTGCTCGCCAGGACCTTTGAAGCGGCCCGTGCGGCATCGTCAACGCTTCTGAAAAACGCGGAAAGCGTGAGCACGCTTTCCGGCAAAGGCAAAAGCTTCACGATGATCTTCGTCACCACGGCGAGCGTGCCTTCCGAGCCCACGATCAGCTTGGTGAGATCATACCCGGCCACGCTCTTCGCTGTCCGGGCCCCGGTCGTAATGATCTCCCCCGTGGGAAGGACCACCTCAAGGCCCAGGACATAGTCCTTGGTAACGCCGTACTTCACGGCACGCAAGCCCCCGGCGCACTCCGCGACATTCCCGCCCAATGTGCAGAACCGGTGGCTGGCCGGGTCCGGCGGGTAAAAAAGCCCCCGTGACTCGACCTCGCGCTGCAGATCCCCGGTCACGACGCCGGGTTCAACCACAGCGATCATGTTCTCCTCGTCGATTTCAAGGATGCGGTTCATCCGCTCGAAGGACAGGACAACGCCGCCCTGGGTCGGCACTGATCCGCCCGACATTCCGGTCCCTGCCCCGCGGGGGACCACGGGAAAGCGCTCTCCGTTGGCCAGCGCAAGGAGCTGCGAGACCTGGGCAACAGTTTGGGGACGCGCCACGGCCCATGGCAGCGCTTCCCGCTGCGTGGCATCATAGGAGTAAGCGACCAGCTCTTCCGGCGTGGCGGAAATGCCGTCTGCGCCGAGAATTCTTTTGAGTTCTTTTAGTACGGCGGGGTCAAGCATAGACGTGGTAGTCGATATCCGGGAACACATTATCGGTATATTCTAAATCGGCGAGCAGGCCTTCGTCAATATGATTTCCTGTAACATCCTCGTAGAGCCTGGTGAACCGAAGCAAATGTTCTTTCGTCCTCCGCTCCGCATATTCCACGTGGCTGCCGGTCTTCATGATAAACGCCCAGTCCGAGCTCTGGGCCAGGAGCAGCTCCCGCGCGGCCTGGTTCAAGGCCCGCAGCAGGGGCCCGTCGGCCTGCGGGAACATCCGCGCAAGCTCGATCATCCGGTCCGTTGCCTTGTGCAGATGCCGGTAGATCCAGTCGTTGGCCCCGTTCAGCCATACTTCGGAGTAGCCCTTATACCCCCAGCTGGATGCGGAGGGCGTCGCAATTTGATTTTTTGGATTTTCCTCCAGATACTCCGATGGAGTTATCAGGCGGACCGTTTTCTGGTCATAGACCGTCTTCCGGAGAAGGTAGTTGATCCAGTCCGGCCCTTCGAACCACCAGTGACCGTACAGCTCCGCATCGTAGGGGGCCACGATCAGCGGCTTCCGGTCCCCGAATGCTCCGGCAAGCCACTCCACCTGTTTCTCCCGGTTGAACAGGAAGTTTCCTGCATGCGCGGCAGCTTTATTCAGCGCCCATTGCCGGACATAGGGTTCTTTGTTGTTCGTATTCCCCGTGATCCGGTAATATTTTATCCCGAGGTTCACGCGGATGCCGTCGGGATGGATATACGGTTTGACGTAGTCGAAATCGAGGTCAAAACCCACGTCGCGGTAGAAATCCCGGTAGTCATAATCGCCGGGATACCCTTCCACGGAGCTCCAGACCTGTTTGGACGACTCGATGTCTCTGCCGAAGGCTGCAACACCCGAGGGGCAGTAGATCGGCGCGTAGACCCCGTACTTGGGCCGGGGGGTCGCGTGAAAAATGCCGTGGGAGTCCGTAAAGAAATAGCGGATGCCGAACTCGCCCAGGATCTCATCGAGCCCCTCATAGTACCCGCACTCGGGAAGCCAGATGCCTTTGGGCGGACTGCCAAGGTGTTTCGTGTGAACTTGGACGGCAACGGCGATCTGCGCCCGCACCGCTTTTTCGTTCTTCATGAGCGGCAGGAAACCGTGTGTGGCGCCGCAGGTGATGATTTCAAGCTTGCCCAGGTCCTGGAACTTCCGGAAGGCGGTGACGAGATTGCGGCCGTACTTTTCCTCGAAGACGAAGCGGGCGTTCCGAAAAAGCTCGAAATACATTCGGGCCAGGGCGTTGAACTGGGGCTCGTCCCTCGTGCGTTCGATCTCCTTCCCGGCAAGCTCGATAAGGCGGCTGATATGACGGAGATAGCGCTGCTGGAGGAGCGGATCGGTGAGCATGGAAATGAGGGTCGGCGTCAGGCTCATGGTGAGGCGGAAATCCACGCCGTCGTTCACCAGTCCGTCGAATACGTTGATAAGCGGAATGTAGGTCTCGGTGATCGCCTCGTACAGCCAGTCTTCTTCGAGAAACCGGTCGTGCTCGGGGTGCCGCACATAAGGCAGATGACAATGCAGGACCAGCGAAAGATAGCCTTTTTCCATTCTGTCTACGACGCCCTTCCCTTTTTTACCGCGCCTGGCGACAGCGCGGCCTTTCTTTTTCAGCATGCAAACGCCTTCCTAAACCCGGACACTCGAACAGAAACTGAAAAGATTCTCGTAAAAAAGCGAAAATATAAAACTTCCTTTCCTCTTTTGACACTACGGCGCTGGAACTCAAAAGAAAAGTCCACCCATGTTCGGATGGACTTCTCAAGCTCGGTTCAGAATAGGAGCATCATTCCCCGGCAGGATCCCTTTTTTCAGGCTTTCTGCTTCTGTTTTCGCTTCAGCTTTTCGCGGGAAAACAAACCCGGCGAGGTGATTTCGAGCAAGCGTCTGCGCCGCACCATCTCCTGCATCTTGGGGGACGACAGGCCGGCGCGCATGCCTTCGGGATAGCCGTAGAGCTTCCAGAATTCCTCGTCCACGAGCATCCATTCCTCGTCGATCACCTCCGAGGCCGTATCGAGCGGCATGGTGATGTAGTTGGACCGCGCGAGCGTCAGGAACCGCCCCTCCGGGGCGAGAAGACCCAGGTCCGCACAGAAGGAGTGGCTCGGCCTGCCGAGGTCGAAATACCAGTTCCCGGTCCGGTCGAAAATCTCCTGGTCGAAATAGCCGATGGCGTTCCGTCCGTCGAACTGTACGCCCGTCACGTCGTAAATGCGCACGCAAAGTTTGCTGTCCCAGCCGAACCAGGACCTCTCGCGCTCGATCCGGGCCGGCGTCGCCTCCCAGTAGGCATAGGCGACAAAAGGATCGCGCATCATGATAACGATTTTGTCTTCTCCATAGGCCTGCGGCAACTCACCATGGGCGGGGACCTCGGCCAGCGTGGCCGGCCCTGTATAATACTTGGATTCCGAAACCCGCTCCTGCGCCATAAGCGGTTCTTCGGCAGCAGGAGGCTGTCTCCATTCACGCACCGGGACTGTCCCCTTCGACGGCCTTCCCGCAACAGGACGTTGCGCGGACGGCACCGGGAGGTGCTCGATCTTCGCCGGCTTCCTGGGCTGTACCGCTTTTTTAAGCGCCTGTTTCGTCGCGGTTACTGCTTTCTTTACTGCTTTCTTCGTTGCAGTTACTGCCTTCTTGATGACCGGTTTTTTTGCTGACATCTTTTCTGCAGCCATAAGTGCTGAGACAATATCGGCCTTTCTATCACTTGAAGACAGGGACACTTTCTTCTTCTTGGCCAGGGCTTTGAGTTCAGCCACAGTCAATGTTGTCAACTCTGATTTCGTCATCTCAAATCCCCCCTTCCTGAACGATTAAGTGCCTGCTTACGAGTTAACTATAGCATAATCCGCACTATTGTCAAACTGATTCCCTCTTGCATTGTACGGTATCTTTTGACAAAAAGAGACAAAAATCTTATACTGCGCCGCATGAAATCACGCATCGTCATCACCGGCATGGGCGCACTCACGCCGCTCGGAAATTCCGCGGAAGCAACGTGGAACAAGCTCGTCAAGGGCTCCTAGGGGATCGGCCGCATCACAAAGTTCGATGCCTCGGCCTTCGCCTGTTGCATTGCCGGAGAGCTTAAAGGGTTCGATTCGCAAGCGTATATGACCAGGAAAGAAACGCTGCGGACGGACCCGTTCATCCAGTATGCCGTGGCCGCCGCGCTCATGGCAGTGGAAGACGCCGGGCTTTCCATCACCCATGAGGAAGCGCTGCGTATCGGGGTCCTCGTCGGATCCGGCCGCGGCGGGGTCGCCACGACCGAGAAGAACATGGCAGCCCTCCTGAGCGAGGGACCAACGGCGGTCTCGCCGTTTTACACGCCCATGTCGCTCGTAAACATGGCCTCGGGGTATATCTCGATGAAGCTCGGGGCTAAAGGACCGTGCCTCGACGTTTCTACGGCCTGCGCCACGGGGACCCACGCAATCGGTGAAGCCATGAAGATCATCGAGCGAGGCGATGCCGATGTGATGATTACGGGCGGCGCCGAGGCGGCGATCACCCCGCTCGTGCTCGCCGGTTTCTGCCAGGCAAAGGCACTGTCTCTCAGAAACAATGACCCTCAAAAAGCCAGCAGGCCCTTTGACCAAGACCGCGACGGCTTTGTGCTGTCCGAAGGCGCCGGCGTGCTCGTACTGGAGGAACTCCACCATGCGGAAAAGCGGGGCGCCCGGATCTATGCGGAGCTTGTTGGATACGGCTTGTCCTCTGATGCATACCACTATACAAGGCCCGATCCCATGGGCGACGGGTCCGCGCGGGCGATGATGCAGGCCCTTTCCGATGCAGGCGCGACGCCAGAAGAAGTGGATTACCTGAACGCCCACGGGACAGCAACGAGACCGAATGACAGCATAGAAACTTTGGCGATCAAACGGGCCTTCGGCGTTCATGCCTCCAAGCTCGCAATCAGCTCATCCAAGTCCATGTTAGGCCACATGCTCGGCGCTGCCGGAGCAGTCGAGGCAGCCATCACCGCTCTCGCGCTGCAACAGGGAATAATACCTCCGACGATCAACCTGGAGAATCCCGACCCTGCATGCGACCTGGACTACGTTCCGAATAAAGCCCGCAAGCAGAAGATCAAAACAGCCCTCTCGAACTCCCTCGGCTTCGGCGGGATCAATGCAGCGCTCGTTCTGAAAAAGTACAACAACAATTAATGATAATCCGGCAAGCAGTCCCCAGTGCCGTCATTGCAAGGAGCGAAAAGGCGCGGCAAAGGAATGATCGTGAAACATCCGTCCATTGACTATTAGCATTTTTTTAAGAATGTAGTGTACAATTTAAGATATTTTCTGATATAGTGAAAAAATAGTAGAAAAACCTATTGATGGCTGGTCCGGTCTTTGCG
>DAIDTZ010000278.1 GCA_027456925.1 Nitrospirota bacterium | reverse complement strand
CGAAACAAAAAAACAGAGCGCATAGAGCATAGGGCATGGAGAAGGGATCAAATAAAAAAGAAATATCGTTTTGCAGCCTGTTTTCTATGTCATCACATAAACCCTCTGCGCCGCGCCCTCTGCGCCATGCCCCTGCGCTTTTGCTCTTTGCCCTACGCTCTATGCTCTCTGCTCCCTGCGCTATCCCCCTCTGCACCCTGCTCTTTGCCCTCTGCCTGTGTCTCCCAGCCGCTGCCTTTGCCCAGGACATCGATGCCGTGGATGTCGTAAACCATCCCGTCAATACCTCCGGCCTTACCGGGCTTCTGTTTACTACCGCGCCTTATACGCTTGCCACCGGGACAGTCGAAGTCGGCGCGTCCGTGTTGACGGAAAACAGCGTTATTCCCGACTTCACGATCACCCAGTATCCGCTCAGCGTGACAGTCGGCTTGCCCCATAACGCGGAACTTGCCGTGCGAAGTTCCTTCTTTGACATAAAGGAAGGGCCTACCAGCACCGCCCCGCCCACGTACCGGAAAACCGGCGATCTGGATTTGTTCTATAAGTGGAATTTCCTGCCTCCCCAGGACGATTCCATTCGCCCGGCCTTTGCCTTGATCGCCGGAGGCAGCCTTCCAACGGGGAAGAACGCCGATATGAAGATCAATGCCGTGAACCACTGGGGCGTCCGGGCCGGGTTGTCAGGCGGCACGGAGATAGGCTGGAAGGAGCACATTCTCGGAATTTATGCCGATGCCCAGGTCGTGGGCCAGGACCTTACGGAAAAGCGCCTCAGCGACGTGTACGAGCTGTATAATGCAGGCCTGCTGCTGCCGATCAGTAAATACCAAAACCTCCAGATGTTCGCGGAATATTCTATCGTGCAGGGAAGGAAAAACATAACTCTGGACGGCGGGGACTATTCCGGCATGACGTATGGCCTGAGATTGGTCAGCGAACGGTTTAATCTTACCATCGGGACCCAGTTCCTGCATAAGAAGGTCCAAAGCTACGGCAATTCAGACAGGATGATGGTTCTGATGAGCATGAAGTTTTAGATGGTTTTAGGAATGATTACAAGAAGTCAACCAGATAAGACGATAAACCGTCCGCATGAGCTTTGGCATATGCTTTGAGTGCTCTAGCCACGATTCGAAAATTATCTCCCCGATAGGAATAGGGGATAATGAGCACTCCGTGATGGGGCCGGTGTTCATTGAAAAACTGGACCGTAAGCCTGATAAAATCGTTTCTATTTCTCGTTACCATACATCGTTTATGGGAAGCGGCATACTCCAATTGTTCAAGGTCTCTTGCCTGGACCATGCCGACTTCGTGGGCGCTTGCGGCATCGACTTTGTTTTTTCTAAGCATCTCGGAGATTACGGGACTCAGGTCTTCATCGAGATAATATTTGATCACGGTTTGCCAGCCGTGAGAAAAGGATATTTTTGTTTGATTCTCTCCGGGGTCCACTGTTCGTTTTCCGCGATAAGCGCGTCTATCTCCTCGCGATAGAGGGAATAATAGCCGAGTGCAGCTTTGACTTGCTGCTCCGTAAGCCAATGGTAAGACTGTTGCAGCAGCTTGAAGGCTTGGCCTGTACTCTTATATACGGCAACAACTTCCCACACATCTATGCCGGTACCAGCAATCCTGGCTCTTTTTCCACTTACGCCTTCTGAATATATAATGCCTGGACTGCGGTGGGCCTTGATAGCCTCTTCCAGTAGTTCATTGGTAACCGCCGTAAAGTCCTTTTTCGCACTTTTGGCGATATCATCTATCTCCCGGACGATTCACTCGGATAATCTCAGACTCTTCTGTAACGTAGGCATATCGAACCTCCCAGCGCATATATCCCAACCGCAGTTTAGTCATTTACGAATGAAATTCTGCGCAAAATGGATAGAAAAATCTTAAACCTTTGACAGGATAACAGGATTTACAGGAAGTTATTTAAGCAAAATCCGCACTTACCCGATGTTATCCTGTTATCCTGTCAGAAGCTTTTCCGGCTTGTCCGGGTTAGGTCGGGAAAGTATGAATATACATTACACTGTAATACGTTGTATGTCAATGTGAATTTAAAGGCTTTCCGGATTTACTGGCTTGCCAGAACGGCAAACTTATGAGTATAGTTACAGTTAGTTATGCGCAATTTAATAAACCTATACTTGATATTTCACAATGTCTGATAATGTATATTATGTCAAATCTCAAATAAACCTCAAACCGTAAAACGTGTAGTTGTTGTTTTTTGTTCTTTCTTCTGCTGTTCTTCTCTCCCATTGTGACTGGAGTCATAAGTACGCCGGTTCCGCCGCAGCCTTATGCTTCTATCTTCTATATAGCTTGAGTTCGCAGATCTTCGCAATGGCATCAAAATCTCGGTCGTTATGCAAGAGAGTTGCTTTATGCTCAATAGATATTTGGGCGATCAAAAGATCAACAGTATTTCTAACCGTAGCGCCCTTTTTTCTGCATTTTCGGTACAAGTCAGCAGCGGCAATATAGGAGTTGGCACCTGTCAAGGAAAGAATAGGAAACGTTAATAATGATGACTTTACTTCAGCATATTCCTGCTCGTCCCGAATCCCCTGTAGAATTTCAGTAAGGGAAATATCCGGAATCGCGATTTCGTCACTATCTGCAATAAGCTGCTCTATAATCTGATCTTCCCGGCTTCCCGTGCGATTCAGAAATTAGATAAAAGCACTCGTATCAACGAGTATCAATTCTCCGCCTCCTGCTTTGTGCAAGATCACCCTTCCAAAGGCCCGAATGCCGCATCGAAAGAAGCTTCTTTCGCTTTAGTTGCTTGAGCAACTCGCTCAATGCTAAATCCACTATGTCTTTCTTGGTCTTAAGTGCAGTCATCTGTTTTACTTCGTTGATCAATTGATCGTTAAGGACAATATTTGTTCGTACACCCATTTATATCACCTCCATACACATTGAATATACTGAACTTAGTGCATATTTGCAAGTGATTTTCGAGTTAGAAGAAGTGTTAAATTAAGAAGTCAGCTCCGATGCGGCGGGATATTTATATTTCTATTCCTTTTCCCGTCGTTCAGGCTGCCTTTAGTCAGTTACGAATGAAATTCTGCGCAAAATGGATAGAAAAATCTTAAACCTTTGACAGGATAACAGGATTTACAGGAAGTTATTTAAAGCAAAATCCGCACTTACCCGATGTTATCCTGTGATCCTGTCAAAAGCTTTTCCGGCTTGTCCGGGTTAGGCAGAGAATGGAAATTACCGCTGTTCGTAATATTTTCCCGCATGGTAGGAACTTCTTACGAGCGGCCCGGCTACGACATGCTTAAATCCCATTTGCACGGCTTCCTCGCGAAGAGCGGCAAATTCTTCAGGATGATAATACTTTTCAACAGGCAGATGACTTTTCCCGGGTTGAAGATACTGGCCGAGGGTCAGGATCGAACATCCGGCGCTTCTAAGGTCCTTGAAGACCGAGCGGATTTCCTCAATGCTTTCGCCGAACCCGAGCATGAGCCCGGATTTGGTCATTGCTCCGAGCGCGCGGGCCCGTGCGAGCAGTTCCAGAGACCGGTAATAATCGGCCTGCGGCCTGACGCGGGAATACCGGGACGGCACGGTTTCAAGATTGTGGTTTAGCACATCGGGACAGGCCTGGAGAACAGCCGCAAGCGCGGGTTCAGAACCCTGAAAATCCGGAATTAAAACCTCTACCCGGCATCCCGGCGCTTGTACGCTAATCAACTCTATCGTATGTGCAAAAATCGAGGCGCCGCCGTCGGGCAGATCATCCCTGGTCACGGAGGTAATGACGGCATACTTGAGGCGCAGCGCTTCCACGGCACGGGCCACCCGGTTCGGCTCATCCGGATCAGTCCCCTCCGGAGTCCCCTTCGGGACATTGCAGAACCGGCAACCCCGGGTACAGACATTGCCGAGTATAAGGAAGGTCGCGGTGCCGGCGTTCCAGCACTCCGTCTGGTTCGGGCAGGCCGCGCTCTGGCAGACCGTATGGAGTTTATTGGTCCTGACCAGGCTTCGAACATCCCTCGAACGGTCATTGACGGTAAGCCGGATCTTGAACCACGGAGGGAGACGCGCCTTCCCTCTGTCCCCTTCTTTTTCGCTTGCTGCGGTCAACTTCATGCCTTGCTGTCCAAAGCGGCCTTGATCACCTGGTCGATCGTGTCGACAAAGATAAAAGTCATTTCCTTCCGCAGTTCTTCGGGAACATCCTCGATGTCATTCTTGTTCTTTTCCGGCAGAATGATGGTTTTGATGCCTGCCCGCTTTGCCGCAAGCACTTTTTCCTTTACGCCGCCGATGGGCATGACCTTTCCCCGAAGCGTAATTTCACCGGTCATGGCGAGGTCGTGCTTTACCACTTTGCCGGTCAACATGGAAACGATCGCCGTGGTCATCGTGACCCCTGCCGACGGGCCGTCCTTCGGGATCGCGCCCGCGGGCACGTGGATGTGGATATCGGTCTTTTCAAAAAAATCCTTCTTGATCCCGAAGGTCTCGGCCTGGGAGCGAACGTAGGACAGCGCTGCCTGGGCCGATTCCTTCATGACGTCGCCGAGCTGTCCGGTGAGCGTCAGCTGCTTGTTCCCCGGCATCTGCGTCGCCTCGACGAAGAGGATGTCCCCTCCCGTCGGCGTCCAGGCCAGACCGGTGACCACGCCGCGACGGTCGATCATGATCGCCGTTTCGGCAAAGTATCTCGGCCGGCCGAGATAGTCATGAAGCTCTTCGGCTTTCACCGTAATCGGCGTGGGCTTGGCCTCGGCCACGGCTTTGGCCACCTTGCGGCAAACGTTCGCGATCTCCCGTTCGAGGTTCCTGACGCCGGCCTCGCGCGTATAGTCCTTGATAATGCCCCGCAGCGTGTCCTCCGGGATCACGATCTCCTCGGGCTTAAGCGCATTGGCCCTGATCTCTTTCGGGATCAGATATTTCTGCGCGATATTCAGTTTCTCCTGTTCCGTATACCCCGGTAAGTGGATGACCTCCATGCGGTCCAAGAGTGGAGGCGGAATAGTCTCGAGCTGGTTCGCCGTGGTAATAAACATGACCTTCGAGAGGTCGAACGGCACGTCAAGGTAATTGTCGCGGAAATCCTTGTTCTGTTCGGGATCGAGCACTTCGAGGAGGGCCGATGACGGATCGCCGCGCCAGTCCGAGCCGATCTTGTCCACTTCATCGAGCATGATCACCGGGTCCCTGGTCTCGACGCGTTTGATCGCCTGGATGATGCGTCCCGGCATGGCCCCGATATAGGTGCGCCGGTGGCCGCGGATCTCAGCTTCGTCGTGCAGTCCGCCGAAGGACTGGCGCATGAACTTTCTTCCCTGGGCGCGGGCGATGGACTGTCCCAGCGACGTTTTCCCCACTCCCGGAGGGCCGACAAAGCACAGGATCGGCTCGCGGGTCCTGACCCCGTCCTGGGGCCCTCGCTCATCTCCCAGTTTTTTCACCGCCAGGTACTCCAGGATACGGTCCTTGACCTTCTCAAGATCGTAGTGGTCTTCATCGAGCGTCTGCTTGGCTTTGGAGATGTCGATAGCGATCGCCGTCGTCGTGTTCCAGGGAAGACTGGTCATCCATTCAAGATAGGTGCGGATGACCGAATACTCGGGAGAAGAGGCTGACAGCTTTTCCATCCGTGTCAGTTCGCGCTTGGCCTCTTTATCCGCTTCGGGCGGCAATTTCGCCTGATCGATCTTTTCCCGCAGGTTCTTGATTTCCGAGCCTTCGTCCGATTCCTCCCCGAGCTCCTTGCGGATGGCGGACAGCTGCTGCCGGAGCAGGTATTCCCGCTCCGCTTTTTGCATCTGGTCCCTCGCCTGGCCCTGGATCTTCCTGCCCAGTTCGAGCACTTCTACCTCCCGGTTCAGGTACTGCATCAGTTTGGTGAGCTTATCGAACACAAGGGGCGTCTCGAGAATGTCCTGGCGCTGCGGCAGGTCCAGGCGGATGTTCGTCGCTATGAGGTAGGCCAGTTGGCGCGGCTCCTCGATGTTGAGGGCGGCCGATGAAAGCTCTTCCGGCATGTTCGGCGTCAAAGACACCATTTTCTGGAACATCTCCGAAACGCCGCGCATGAGCCCTTCGAGCTCCACGGATTTATCCAGCTTGTCCGGCAATGACTTGACGTGTGCCCTGATGTAGGGATCGGTCTGAGAAAAACCGGAAATACTGATCCGTTCGATCCCCTGGACCAGCACCCGGAGCGTGCCGTCCGGCACCTTGACCATCTGAAGGATCCTTGCCATGGTCCCCACGGTATAGACATCAGACAGTCCGGTAACCTCGATGTCGACTTTCTTCTGGGCCGTGAGCCCCAGGATCTTGTCCCCGACAGTCACCTCATTGATGAGTTTGATCGATTTTTCCTTGCCGATCACCAAGGGATAAACCGTCAGCGGGTATACGACCGTGTCTTTCAGCGGCAAAAGAGGCAGCTCCGCGGGCACGGGTGGAATTTTTTCCGTATCGATGTCGATTTTCTGATTGATCTCCATGACTTGACTCCTGGCCTGTTTTTTTAATAATTTCGTCAAAACGTCGGCAATTTTCAATTCATTATCCTTATCATTATCCTTACCGCTTAAGCAAGCTTGCGAAGCGTGATCTTGAGCAGACCGTTCTTGTATTCGGCCTTCACATCATCGTGGTCCACGGGAGCGTGGATTATGATCTCGGACCGGAAGTCACCGTACTTGATCCCCAGCTGGTGACAGGCATTCATGTCAGCGAGCGCCGCCTGCTCTCTCCTTCCCTCCACAATGAGAATATCGCTGAACAACGTCACCGTCATGTCGTCTTCGGCCACTCCCGCAAGCTCGATCACAACGATGATTTCCTCGGGAGTTTCGTAGATGTCCGTGGGCGGCCGCCAGAGAATCGTGGACTGGAGCGGCCATGCCCCGAATGCGTCCCAGGCACTCTGGAAAGCGGAATCGGGGCGCCCTTGCCGGGAATATTTGTAGGCAATGTACCGGTAGCGCACGTTACCTGTCTCCTTTCATAGCACAGTTTTCGAAAGTCATGTTATTTTAACGCTTTCCAAGCTAAATGGGGAAAATAAAAAAATCGGATTCCTGCGCGGATTTCATTGATTATATACAGAATAGCAGATATATGCAGTGATGTCAAAAAAGAGCTTTTGTTGAGACCCGATTCATGCTTTGCAACAAATTGCTATCGAAAAAAAATGGTAAGGAACGACTAAAGTCCCCCTCCCGCCCTCGACAACCTCATAATTCTTTGCTATAGTAAAAGCTGATCCAACCATTAAGCGGTTTTATAATGGTTGCCAATTTCATGAACTATACCCTTCCTGCCCTCAATTCAAGCTGAAAAAACTCCTCTTTGTATTAGAGGCAACCCCTTCCTGTCTTCAATTTTCCATTAACATCAGCGCAAAAATACTTGGAGTTCATTACTTTTAAGGAGGAAATGATATGGGGGTATCGAGACGCGAGTTTCTAAAGCTCTCCGGCAGCACGGTTCTGCTCGGCTCTCTCGGCATTGACCTCGATCCTGCCAAGGCTTATGCTCAAGGCCTCAGGATCAAGGGCGCCACGGAAACGCACACAATCTGTCCCTACTGTTCCGTCGGCTGCGGCATCCTCGTCCAGACAAAGGACGGAAAGGTCGTGAACACCGAGGGCGATCCCGAGCATCCGATCAATGAAGGGACCCTGTGTTCAAAAGGAGCGTCGTTATATCAGGTCGTCAATAATCCGCTGCGGCTGACAAAGCCGAAGTATCGCGCCCCGGGCGCTGCGGAGTTCAAGGAAGTCGAATGGGACTGGGCCCTCGACGAGATCGCCAAAAGAGTGAAAGATACCCGCGACCGGACCTTCAAGGTGACCTCGAAAGCCAAGGTTAAGGAAAAAGCGGCCGACGGGTCGGAAAAAGTGGTCGAAAAGGACTTCGTCGTCAATCGCACCGACGGGATAGCGCACGTAGGGAGCGCGGCCCTGGACAATGAAGAATGCTACCTGCTCCAGAAAATGCTCCGGTCCTGGGGCCTGGTCTACATAGAACATCAGGCGCGCATTTGACACTCCGCTACGGTAGCGGCTCTGGGAGAGTCGTTCGGACGCGGTGCAATGACGAACCACTGGATCGATATTAGAAACGCGGATGTGATCCTCGTTATGGGATCGAACCCGGCGGAGAACCATCCCATCTCGATGAAATGGGTGAAGGAAGCCAGGGAAAAACGCGGGGCCAAGCTCATCGTCGTCGACCCCCGTTTCACCAGAACGGCGGCAAAAGCCGATGTGTACGCAGCCATGCGCTCGGGCACGGACATCTCCTTCCTGGGCGGGATGATCAAGTACATCCTCGAAAACAATCTCTACTTCAAAGAGTATGTCACCGAATACACCAATGCCCCGTTCCTCGTGAACCCCGATTTCAAGACTGCCGGGGACTTGAACGGCCTGTTCTCGGGCTATGACCAAAAAACCCGGAAATACGACACGAAGACCTGGTCGTTCCAACTGGGTGAGAACGGCCTTCCGAAGAAGGACCACACTCTCCGGAATCCGCACTGCGTGTTCCAGCTTCTGAAAAAGCAGTATGCCCGGTACACGCTCAATGAGGTTTCGGACATCACCGGAACGCCGAAGGAAAAGCTTGTTGAAGTCTACAAGCTCTACGCATCGACCGGCAGGCGGGACAAAGTTGGCACCGAGCTCTACGCCATGGGCTGGACCCAGCACACCATCGGCACACAGAACATCCGGGCCATGTGCATCATCCAGCTGCTCCTCGGCAATATCGGCATGGCCGGCGGCGGCATCAACGCGCTCCGCGGCGAGTCGAACGTGCAGGGCTCGACGGACCAGGGGCTCCTCTTCAACATCCTTCCGGGGTATCTGCCCGTGCCAACGGCGTCGGTCACGGAACTCAAGACGTATATCGAAAAATTTACGCCCAGGACCAAGGACCCCAAGAGCGTGAACTGGTGGTCAAACCGGGGGAAATACATCACGAGCTACCTCAAGGCGATTTACGGCGCCAAGGCCCGCAAGGAAAACGACTTCGGCTATGCCTGGCTCCCGAAGCTCGACGAGGGCCAGAACGGATCCTGGCTCGTACTCTTCGACCAGATGTTCAAAGGCAAATTCGAGGGCTTTTTTGCCTGGGGCCAGAACCCGGCCTGCTCAGGGGCGAACGCGGGCAAGGTGCGGAAGTCCCTCGCCAAGCTCAAATGGATGGTGAACGTCAACCTCTTCGACAACGAGACCGGCTCGTTCTGGAAAGGCCCGGGCATGGACCCGAAGGATGTCCAGACCGAGGTGTTCCTGCTCCCCGCTGCATCGTCCGTGGAAAAGGAAGGAAGCATCTCCAACTCGGGCAGGTGGGCGCAGTGGAGATACAAGGCCATTGACCCCATGGGCCAGTCCAAGCCTGACTCGGAGATCATGAATGAGCTCTACTTCCGGGTAAAGAGCCTTTACCTCAGGCAGGGCGGCAAGTCCCCCGAGCCCGTCGTCAATCTGACCTGGAACTACGGAGAAAAAGATTCCACAGGCAAGGTTAAGGAAGTGAACATCCACAACGTGGCCAAGGAGATCAACGGATACTACCTCGAAGACGTATACGACAAGACAGCGACGCCGCCGAAGCTCCTCGGCAAAAAAGGCGAGCTCTGCGCCTCCTTCGTCCCCCTGCAGGCCGATGGCACGACATCCTGCGGCTGCTGGATCTATTCCCAGAGCTACACGCAGAAAGAAGGCAAGGTCGTCAACATGATGGCGCGCAGGGGCAAGAACGACCCAACGGGCCTCGGCCTGTACCCTGAGTGGTCCTGGGCATGGCCCGTGAACCGCAGGATCATCTACAACCGCGCATCAGTAGACCCGCACGGCAGGCCCTGGGACCCCAGTCGGCCGGTCATCAAGTGGGACCCCGTCAAGCCGGACCCGGTCACGAAAAAACCGGGAGTGTGGGTGGGCGATGTGCCCGACGGCCCCGCGCCGCCCATGGCAACGGATAACGGCAAATACCCGTTCATCATGATGGCTGCGGGCGTGGGCGCCATCTTCGGCCCCGGCATGGTCGACGGCCCCTTCCCCGAGCATTACGAGGCCCTGGAGTGCCCTCTCGAAGCGAACCTGATCTCCAAGCAGCGCATCAACCCCACGATCAAGCTCTTCGGGGACAAGGCAGACGCCTACTTCTCCTGCGATGTCCGGTATCCCTTTGTGGCGTCCACATACCGGGTGTCGGAGCACTGGCAGACCGGCGTGCTGACTCGTCACTTGCCGTGGCAGCTCGAGATGCAGCCCCAGATGTTCCTGGAACTGAGCGAGGAGCTGGCCAGGGAAAAGAGCATCAACGACGGCGACAAGGTCATCGTATCGTCGGGCCGCGGCGAGCTCTGGGCCGTTGCCGTGGTAACGAACCGGCTGAAGCCGTTTAAAATCGGCGGCTCTACCGTCCACCAGGTGGGCATGCCCTGGCACTTCGGCTGGCAGTATCCCGAGGACGGCAGCGGCGGCGAGAGCGCCAATCTGCTCACGCCGACCGTGGGCGACGCAAATACCATGATCCCCGAGACAAAGGCCTTTATGGTCAATGTCCGGAAGGCATAGGGGGTGAACCATGACGAATAGGACGAATAAGAGAAAGGCAATACTCGTTACCCCCGAGGTCTGCATCGGGTGCCGGGGCTGCCAGACGGCATGCAAGGCCTGGAACCAGCTTCCGGGCATGAAGACGAAGAACACCGGCACCATGCAGAACCCTCCGGACCTCGAACCGGTCGACTACAACATGATCCGCTACAGCGAGGTCCCCTCGGAGACGAACCCCGTGCGCTGGCTCTTCGTGAGCCGGCGGTGCATGCACTGTGACGATGCGGGATGCATGAGGATCTGTCCCGCGCCCGGCGCGCTCTTCCGGACAAAGGAAGGCGCCGTCGCCTTCGACAAGGACAAGTGCATCGGCTGCAAGCTCTGCGTCGCGGGCTGTCCCTTCGACGTGCCCCGCTACGACAAGGACGGGAAGATAGCAAAGTGCCATCTCTGCTACGACCGGCTCGCCGAGGGCATGCAACCGGCCTGCACGAAAACCTGCCCCACGGGAGCTCTCCGGTTCGGCGACCGTGACCAGCTCATTGCCCAGGCGAAGCAGGCCGGATACGGCAAGATCTATGGCGAGGCTGATTTGGGAGGACTGGGCACGATCTTCGCGTTCAAGGACGCTCCGAAGCTCTACGGCTATGCCGATAAACCGAACATCCCCGAGAGCGTCATCTTCTGGCACAATGTCCTTAAGCCGCTGGCCGTCATCGGCCTCGGAGGCGCCCTTGCCGGCGCGCTGCTGCACTATGTGGCCATCGGGCCCCATAAGGATGACGATGAGGAGGTGAAAAAATCATGAGCGAAATGGTGAGGAAAGCCGGTAACGAAGAGATTATCAATCACTGGATCATGGCCGTGAGCTGCATCCTCCTGATCATCACCGGCTACGGGTTCCTGTTCCAGCTCAAAGGCGTCTATGCCCTGTTCGGCGGCAACTATGCGATGAAGGTCGTGCACAACTGGGCCGGCGTCGTATTCATCGTGTCCCTTTTCGCCACGATGTTCAATTACCTCCGCGAAGCGCTGACGTACGATGCCGACGACTGGGCGTGGATCAAGATGGGTGGAGGCTACTTGTCTAAAAGCGCGAAAAAAGCACCGCCCATGGGGAAGTTGAACACGGGCCAGAAGTTTTATTACCTCGTGATTTTGGCCGCAGGCATTGTGATTGCCGCGTCGGGCTTCTCCATCTGGCAAGTGCAGGGGAACCGGGCCTTGACGCAGGTGTCCCATTTGGTGCATAACCTTGCTTTTATCCTGTTCGTGGTCGCCGTTCCGGTTCATGCCTATCTCGGCACGCTGGCGAACCCGGGCACGTTCCGGATCATGGTTTACGGCACGGTGCCCATCGAATTCGCCCGGAAGAAGTATCCCAAGTGGATGAAAGAGATCGGGAAATAAGAGTTCACAGTTCGGAGTGCGAAGTTCAGGGTTGGAAAACAAAATAAAAATCCCGTTCTCAAACACCTGAGAACGGGATTTTTTTACTCTGTACTCTGAACTATGAACTTCGGTACTTTGAACTCGATTATCTTCCCCGCGCCATATCATTCAGCCGTTTTACCCGCTCGGCAATGGGGGGATGAGTGCTGAAGAGGTTCATCAGGCCGCCGCCCCGAAGCGGGTTTACGATGAACATGTGCGCCGTGGCGGGCTTTGCGTCTTCCATGGGAATGAGCTGAGACCCCTTCTCCAACTTAAGGAGCGCACTGGCCAGCCAGGTGGGATTCCCGGCCAGGATCGCGCCGCCCTTATCTGCCTCGTACTCGCGGGTGCGCGAGATGGCCATCTGCACGAGCATGGCTGCAATGGGCGCCACGATCATCATGACGAGCGCCGCGATCGGGCTGCCGCCCTCGCTGTCATCCCTCCTGCTTCCTCCGCCGAAGATCATGGCCCACTGGGCC
>DAIDTZ010000277.1 GCA_027456925.1 Nitrospirota bacterium | reverse complement strand
CCTCGATCGTGTTAGAATCCCCCCATGGAGCAAACAATCATCCAGTGGATAACGCTTCACGGGTACGGCATCATTTTCAAAATAGACCGGACATAATTAATGCAATGGCTTTTCAGAAGTCCATATTATTTTGAGACCATTAATAACAAGAGTAAACGTTGCTCACTCCATTACGCAACCGCGATGCCGGTCCGGAGCGCTACCCCCGGAGATGGCAGTCGACGTAGTGGCCTTTTCCGAGGTCCGTTGTTTTCGGCGCGATCTTATCGCAGGGATCAAAGCGGTAGATGCAGCGGGTGTGAAAGCGGCAGCCGGGCGGAATCTGGGTGGGGCTCGGGATGTCTCCCTTGAGCAGAATATGCTTTTTCTTTGCCGTCGGGTCCGCCACCGGGATGTCGGCAAGCAAAGCCTCGGTGTAGGGGTGTGAGGGGTTGCGGTAGATCTCCTCGGCGGGCGCGGCTTCCATGATCTTCCCGAGATACATCACGACTACCTGGTCGGAAAAGTGGCGCACGATATTCAGATCGTGGGCGATGAACAAAAAGGAGAGCTTCAGCTCATCCCGCAGATCTTCGAGCAGGTTGATGATCTGGGCCTGGACCGACACATCGAGCGCCGACACCGGCTCATCGGCGATCACCAGGCTTGGGCTGAGGGCCAGAGCGCGGGCGATGCCGATGCGCTGCCGCTGGCCGCCGGAAAATTCGTGCGGGTACCGCAGAAGCGCATCAACGGGAAGTCCCACCTTTTCGAGCAATGCCGCTCCCCGCTCTTCCAGTTCATGGCTTTGTGCCATATCATGGATCACCAGCGGCTCGGTGATGATCTCCAGGATCCGCATGCGGGGATTGAGCGACGCGAAGGGGTCCTGGAAAATGATCTGCATGTCCTTCCGCAGCGCCCTGAGCTCCCGCTTCCCGAGCGAGTTGAGGTTCTTCCCCTCGAAGAACACGCTGCCGGACGTTGGTTCAAGGAGTCGCAGCGCCAGCCTTCCCAGGGTGGACTTTCCGCATCCGCTTTCGCCCACGAGCCCCACGGCCTCGCCGCGGGCAATTGACAGCGTGACGCCGTCCACAGCCGTGGCAAAGAGATTATTGCCGAAGCCGGCCTTCACGGGAAAGGTTTTCTTTACGTTGTCGATAAAAAGAAGTTCGTCGGTCATGATAATTTCGGATTGCGGAGTATCTTCACCTCGCCTCCCAGCACCGTACGAAATGGCCGCGCTTCACTTCCACGAGGTCCGGCTCCAGTTCGCATCTTTCCGTTTTGATATCGCACCGCGGGGAGAAGGCGCAGCCCTTCGGCAGATCGTCCAGTCTCGGCACGGTCCCGGCGATCGTGCGCAGTCTCGTGCGTCCTTCCTCTCCCGGCTTGGGGATCGAGGCAATGAGCCCCCGGGTGTAAGGATGCTGGGGGTTCGCGAAGAGCTCCCTGGTCTCGGCCTGCTCCACGATCCTGCCCGCGTACATGACCGCCACCTCGTGGGCCCGCTCGGCGATCAACCCGAGGTCGTGCGTGACCAGGATCATGGCCATGCCCATCTCTTTCTGGATCGTAGCCAGGAGTTGCAGGATGTGCGCCTGGATCGTTACATCCAGCGCGGTGGTGGGTTCGTCGGCGAGGATGAGCGATGGTTTGCACGCGATGGCCATGGCGATCATCACGCGCTGGCGCATGCCTCCGGAAAGCTGGTGCGGGTACTCGTTTACGCGCTTCTCAGGCGACGGGATGCCGACGGACTGCAGGAGCCCGACCGCGGCATCCAGCGCCTTTTTGCTGCTGATCTTCCGGTGGGCCGTCAGGACTTCCGCAATCTGGTTTCCGACCGTGAAGACCGGGTTGAGCGCCGTCATCGGCTCCTGGAAGATCATGGAGATGCGGGCGCCGCGGATAGCCCGCATTTCATCCGTTGAAAGGGCGAGCAGGTCCCTGCCTTCAAAAAGTATTTTTCCTGTTATGATCTTCCCGGGGTAGGGAACGAGATTGAGAATGGAGAGAGCGGTCACGGTCTTGCCGCACCCCGACTCGCCCACGAGCCCGAGCACGCGGCCTTTCTGAAGCCGAAGGCTCAGGTTATCCACTGCCTTGATCACGCCCGCGCGCGTGAAAAAATGCGTGGAAAGACCCTGTATGTCGAGAAGGTCCAACGAAGGGGCTCCGCTCAGGAATTCTGGGGTTTTACAAAGTTCAAGTACGTCCGCACAGCGGAATTGCCGGGATCGAACACGAGCGCTTCCCGCCACTCCTCCTCGGCAAGGCCGTAGAAGCCCTGGGAGTAGTAGGTAATGCCGAGGTGCAGCCGCGCGGGAATATACTTGGGATTGCATATTTTGGCGTGGTTGAATTCCTTGATGGCTTCATCATACAGGCCTCTGTCGCGAAAGGCGATCCCGAGATGGGTGATGATGTCGGCAAAGTTGGGCGAGAGGCGGAGGGCTTTCTGGTATTCATCGATCGACTCGTCCAGAAGCCGGAGGTCGTAGTACATGTTTCCAAGCCGCAGATGTTCGTCCGCGAGCTTGCCTTTTATGAAGGGATCGATGCCGGAGGTAGAGGTCACGGTCTTCCCGGCCTGGTCGGTAAAATGGGCCGCCCGTTCAAAAACCTCGCGTGACTTTTCGTATTTGCCGAGATCGCTGTAAGTGATCGCCAGGTTGAGCGATGCCTCGGTATACCCCGGGTTCACGGCAAGGGCCCTTTCGAAGGCGTGCACCGCAAGCTCAAGCCGGTTGGTCTGGTTGAATATGATGCCCATCTTGTTTTGAATATCGGCGAAACCGGGGTGGGTATCCAGCAACTCCTGAAAAAAGCCTTCCGCTTTATCATACTCGCCCTTGTCGAATGCTTCCGTGCCTTGTTTATAGAGATCATCGAGTTTTGACATGTTTACCCCGTCACCCTGGGATCGCGGCTGTTCCGTGCAATTTAAAAAAAATTTAGCACACCTTGCCCTACTATGTCAATGAAAAACCAAGTAAAGCAGGGGCGCGTCAAAATAGTTTTTTCTCGTTCCATCCTGTCCGATGTAGTTCATTTCTCAAAAAAAAAACTTCAACAATCATCCCATTCTCTCCGAAACTTCTCCTGACTTCTGACTCCTGTCTCCTGTCTCCTGTCTCCTGACTCCTGACTCATACCTGACTGTGGCTCCCTGGCAACCAAACAACACAGATTAAGTCTTTTTTACCACAACAGAAATCACACTTATATTTAACCTATTGATTTTGCATAACTTATTATAGTATGAATTATGGCATACCTATTGCTACTAAAATGGCGAGAAAGGGAGTATAGGATGATCAGATTTCAGCGGACACTGAAAAAACAAATACACTGCAAAGGCATCGGTCTTCATTCGGGTCTCCCCGTACAGATGACGCTCAAGCCGGCGCCTGCCGGCGCCAGCGTCGTGTTCGTCCGGACCGATCTGGGTGGCGCCGAGATCAGCGCCAGTGCGGCCAATACCGCGGCAACCAGCTTCGCCACCACGCTCTGCCGTAATAACGCGTCGGTTAAGACCGTTGAACACCTGCTTGCGGCACTCTCAGGTCTCAATATCGACAATGTGACCATCGAGCTCGACGGAGAGGAAGTTCCGATCATGGACGGCAGCGCCCGTCCCTTTGTGCGGCTTATCGCCGACGCAGGTATTCAGCCCCTGGAAGCGCTTCAGCCCGTACTGAAAGTCATCAAGCCCGTATTCGTGCGCGAAGGCAACAAGCAGCTGGCTATCTGGCCTGCCGAAGCAACGAGTATTTCCTACTTTATCGACTTCAACCACCCCCTGCTCAAAGAGCAGAGCCTGCAATACCAGCCTTCGGAAGAGGCGTTCCTGCGCGAAGTGTCCGATGCCCGCACCTTCGGATTCATGAGCGACGTAAAAGCGCTCCAGGCCAACGGTCTGGCAAAGGGCGCATCATTGGACAACGCCGTTGCCCTCGGGGAAGACTCGGTATTGAACAAAGACGGCCTGCGGTACAGAGACGAATTCGTTCGGCATAAGATCCTGGACCTCATCGGCGATCTGTCGCTTTTGGGCATGCCGGTCATCGGCCACATTGTGGCGCACAAGTCCGGTCACGGTTTGAACGCCCAGATGGTCGGCAAACTCCTGAGCACTCCCCAGAGCTGGATGTTGCTCGGCTCGACCGGGAACACAACAGTCATTGAAGCAGGGCCGCAGTTCCGGCACGCTTTGCAATAGGATTGCTGTCCTTCGAAAAATTGAAAAGCCGGCGCTGATAAGCGTCGGCTTTTTTTATTCCTCGTGGTCCGGCTGCGGCAGTATTTGTCCTAAAAAAAGCATCCGGACGCAGACTTCGTCGTGAGCTCAGTCGAACGGTAAAATCGAATAATGGCGTATTAAGACAACAAAAAAACCATCGAGCAGCGAAAAAAGAACTTTCCCGGATCGTGACCAGGGCTTTTTCCATCACATAGTCTGATTTTATCTGCGTCCAAGTGCCGCTTCCCAGTTCAATTTTTTTTCAGATATTCTTCCATGATCGCGACGCCGGAACTGGTGCCGATGCGTTCCGCGCCCGCATCGACCAGCGCCGTTATTGACGCAAGGTCCTTGATCCCGCCGGAGGCCTTGATACGGCACGCTGATCCGATCGCCTGGCGGATCAGCCTGATATCGTCCACCGTTGCGCCGCGCGGTCCATAACCGGTCGAAGTCTTGACGAATTCAGCCTTGGCAGTAACCGCGACCTGGCAAACACGGGTGAGCTCGTCGGGCGTGAGGCTCCCCGTCTCGATGATGACCTTGTGGACTTTCTGGGGGGTCATGGCAATAACGTTCTTGATGTCCACCTCCACCGCATCAAAGCGGCCGGACTTCACCATGCCGAGGTTCACCACGATGTCGAGCTCGACGGCCCCGTTCTTCATGGCCTCCATGGCTTCGACGATCTTCACCGTCGTCGTGCTCGCCCCGTGGGGGAAGCCCACGACGGAGCAGACCTTGACCAGCGAGCCGGCCAGAAGGTCCCGGGCGCGGGCAACGTTGCCGCTCTGCACCACGACACAGGCAAAACCGTACTGCTTCGCGTCCGCGCATGCCTGCGCAAGGTCGCTTTGCGTAGCGTCGGGCCGGACCAGCGTATGGTCGATGACGTACGCTAACTGGCCTGCGTCTTTAAACATGCAAGCACCTCTTTCTTATACGCTTGAAGCAGCGTGGCGGTGACTGGTCCGGGCCTGCCGTTCCCCACGGCTTTTTTATCTATCTTCGTGACCGGCATGATCTCCATCGTGGTGTTGGTGATGAAACACTCGTCGGCAACAGAGAGGCTTCGGGGCAGGAGCAGGACCTCTTTGACCGGCATCTTCTTTTTCTTTGCCAGGCGGAGCACCAGATCGCGCGTTACGCCCTCGAGAATGCCCGTGTCCAGATGGGGAGTGTAGAGGACGCCTTTCTTGACCATGAAGATGTTGCTGATGGTCCCCTCCGCCACATGGCCTTCCCAGTTCAGCATGATCCCCTCGAAAGCGCCGGCCTTGACGGTTTCGATCTTGGCCAGGATGTTGTTCAAAAAGTTCGTGGCCTTGACCGACGGCGGCAATGCAAGCGGATGGTTACGCCGCGTTTTCACGATGGCCGCGGCCACCCCGCGTTCATAGTATTCCGCGGGGTAGTCGTGGAAAGGCCTGGTCATGATCACCATGGTGGGCGCCGGGCAGAGGGCCGGGTCGAGCCCGATCTCTCCGGGACCGCGGGAGATATGGAGCCTCACGTAGGCTTCCCGGAGCTTATTGACGTTCAACGATTCGATCAGAGCATCGCCGATCTTGTTGATCGGCAGAGGGAGTTTAAGAGCTATGGCGTCGGCGGAGCGTTTCAGGCGGCTAAGGTGCTTCTTGAGGAGAAAGATCGTTCCCCCATAGGCGCGCATGGTTTCGTAGATGCCGTCACCGTACAGAAAGCCATGGTCGAAAACGGAAACCAGGGCCTGCTCTTTGGCGACAAAATGGCCGTCGAGATAGATGAGCATGCTGAAAACGTATCATTATTGACCAGGAGTGTCAAGAAGGAAAGGAGCGCGAAATGTCTTAAAACAGCTTCCGCAGCCACTTGAGCTTGTCCTTGTACGGCGGGAAACGAAGCGCACTATCGGCCCGAAAGCCTTTCCGAACAACACTCCGCTGATACGAGAAGGTGCGGAAACTTTCCTTGCCGTGATAGCGTCCCATGCCGCTCGCCCCAACGCCCCCGAAGGGCAGATGCTCGCTCGTTTCCTGAAGGACCGTGTCGTTGATGCACATGCCGCCCGAAGCCGTTTCACGCAGCACGCGGTCCTGGAGCGCGCGGTCGCGGGAAAAGAAGTAAAGGGCCAGCGGCCTCGGCCTGTCGCGTACGAACGTAATGGCCTGGGACAGGTCGTCATAGGCGATCACCGGCAGGATCGGCCCAAAGATCTCATCGTCCATCACGGGCTCGTTTCCCGCGATCCCGTCGATGATCGTCGGCGCAAAATAGCGCGCTTCCCGGTCGATCTGCCCTCCGATGACGATCTTCCCGCAGCCGAGTAGCCCCGCGAGTCGGTCAACATGCGCCGAACTCACGATCCTGCCGAAATCCGGGCTTGCGCGGGCGTCTTCACCATAGAAGTTCTTCACGTGCTGAACGATGCGTTCGATGAGGGCATCCTTGATCTTCCGGTGGGCCATGAGATAATCGACTGCCACACAGCTCTGGCCCGCGTTAAAGAACTTGCCCCACGCGATTCGTCGCGCGGCAACGTCCAGGTCCACATCGGCATCCACGATACAGGGGTTCTTGCCCCCCAGCTCCAGCGTAACGGGAGTGAGGTTCTTGGCCGCTGCAGTCATCACGATCCTGCCTGTTGTCGCGCTGCCGGTGAAGAAGATATAATCAAACGGCTCCTGGACCAGCTCGTGAGCAATCTCCGCCCCGCCTTCGACACAGCATACCAGTCCCGGATCGAACGCACGCTCGACCATCTTTTTGATAAGCCGCGAGGTTTCAACCGTCATTGGCGAAGGCTTCAGGAGGACGCTGTTCCCCGCGGCCAGGGCGCCCACGAGCGGAGAAAACGTAAGCTGCACTGGAAAGTTCCAGGGACTGATGATCAAAACCACGCCGTACGGCTCTGGCACGATGAAGCTCGAAGCAGGCTGGTGGGCCATGAGGGTGCTGACCTTTTTCGGCTTCGCCCAATAACCGATGTTCCTGAGCGCGAAATCGATCTCCCTGATCACAATGCCCATCTCGCCGCCATAAACCTCGAACGCGGGCTTCCCTAAATCCTTCGCAAGGGAGTCATATATCGCAGCCTCATTATCGATGATCATGCTCCGCAGCCGCTTGAGCTGCTCACCGCGGTACGAAAGGTCGCGGGTCGTGCCGGAAGCGAAAAAGGCACGTTGGTTTTTCAGGAGCGCTGCGATCTCTTGTCTTGTCATACGCTTTTTTGATTGAGGTGAAGGGAAAGTCGCTTCATATCGAGTTTACGATGACAACTCATGCATCGATTTTGAAAAATAGGTTCTTCTGACTTTTACGTGGGCGGATCAGGCGTTTTTTGAGGCAGCTCTTTGCTCGTCCGCCTGCATAAACCGCTCTTCCTGGAATGAAGATGCTTCTTAATCTGTTATCTCCCCCATGGCACATGCGCACCTTGTCACCTTTCTTGCGTGCCCAAGAAAGGTGACCCAAAGAAGGGCACCCGGCAAAAATTCTTTACGCCAAGCTCGGTCGCCTGGCTAAATTTTCGCATGGGGTCCATGCAAGAAACATCGATTCAAATCTTCACCCAAACCCCGCGCGTCCCCGGAGCGGACCTACGAAATTTTGGGTGATCAATCGAGTTAAAATCAGGTATGAATCACCTCACCAAACCTGGAAGACCCATAAAATCACTGCCTGCCGTTTTCATGCAGCCACCGCACGATGCTTGGCAAAAGCTTCCTCGGCGACGTTCTCGTGCTGAACGCGATTATCTTGTTCAAGAAGCCAGGGATGGCCACGGTTTTGCCTTTTTTCATTGCCTCGTAACCAAAGCGCGCAACAGCTGTTGCCGAAGCGGGCTTTCCAAACCGAAAGAGTCGCGATCGCTCCATTCGCGCCGCGTTCGCAAAACCGGTTGCCGTGGGGCCAGGGCAGAGCGCCGTTATGGTCACCCCCGTTCCCTCAAGTTCGTTCGCAATCGCTTCGGAAAAGGAGAGCACATAGGCCTTTGTCGCGTAGTAGACCGCCATAAAGGGACCGGGCTGGAACGCGGCGGTGGAGGCCACGTTAACGATCCTCCCGCTTTTTCGCTCGACCATGCCTTTTAGAAAGAGTTTCGTCATCTCCGTGAGAGCGGTGACATTGACCGCGATCATTTTTTCTTCTTTTTGCCAGTCGGTCTCGACAAATGCGCCGTGGTCGCCGAAGCCCGCATTGTTGATCAGGATGTCCACGAAGATGTGCTCGCTTTCGAGCCTGCGAAAAATTTTTTCCGCCGCGCCGGGATCTGCGAGGTCCTGGTCGATAACAGTCACGGACGCCGGGGATGCAGTTTCAAGTTCCTGCTTGATCGTATTGAGCCTGTCCTTGCTGCGGGCCACCAGCACGAGCGTGTTGCAGTCCTTTGCCAGGAGCTTCGCAAATTCATATCCGATGCCGCCCGAAGCGCCGGTGATCAGCGCCGTCCCCTTGTTCATGATAGTGCCTCTCTGTGAAGTCTGATACAAGTATAGCCCTGAAACGGGACGGAGACATGTGGATTTAATGCTTTTATATTTTTCATTTCACCCGACCTTTGCGTTCCTTGCACTCTCGGCATTAATCGGTTTGCCCGATCAGTCGCTTTACTGCCAACAAAAAGACAGGATTTGTTTGCTTCTACAAACATGCATCCGCACTCTGTTGGGAGAACTGTGAAATACCAGTTGTACTATGCAATATGTTAATGCGGGATTGACCCATCAACTCCGAAGCGGTTACCGATACCAATATATGACATAATGGTAAAAAGAACCACCATGTGTTTCAACTCGCCCTCCTAACCCGGACAAGCCGGAAAAGCTTCTGACAGGATAACGGGATAAAATCGGGTAAGTGCGGATTTTGCTTAAATAACTTCCTGTAAATCCTGTTATCCTGTCAAAGGTTTAAGATTTTTCTATCCATTTTGCGCAGAATTTCATTCGTAACTGACTAAGAGCCTGGTACATGCTTTTTTCAAAAGCTATCTTAAAATCATCATCAAACTCATTATAAGGATTGAAGTAGAAGTCAGCCCCGATTTGCTTGACCCTCTCCTCTAATTATAATGGGGAAAAGACAATCATGGGCTTGTCAAATGTCTTTTTGATTTGAGTTATAACGCCGACCCCCTTCAAAGAAAAATATCTTTGACAGGCATCATGATGTATGTTATACATTATACAGCAGGCTGCGCGAGAGGGTGATATGAAAAGGACGCAATTATATATCGAAGACGATGTTTTCAAGGTGCTTCGCCGTGTGAGCAAGGAAAAGGAGGTTTCCATATCCGAGCTTGTCCGTGCGGCGGTAAAGAAAGTCTACGCCCTCGAAAAACCTGCTGACGCGGAATGGGTCCTGAAGGAAGCGGCAGGGATCTGGAAGGACAGAAAAGATATCCAATCAACGGAGAAGTACGTCCGGCAGATGAGGAAGAGCACGAGGAAGGAAAGGCTTGGCCTCAAATGAGCATTTTAATCGATACCGACGTCTTGATAGAGTATCTCCGGGACAATGAAATCGTCGTGCAGCGCTTTTCAACTGTTTTCAAGAAGGAGCGAAAACTCTGTTTTTCCCCGATAACACGGGCAGAGATCGTTGCCGGGCTGAGAAAGGGAGAGGAAGAAATAACCGCCCGGCTTTTCAATCTCATGGAGTGCCTGAAGATAGACGATGCCGTCGGCCACAAGGCCGGCGAGTATATGAAGTCATTTCGGGCGTCACACAGCACCGAGATTGCGGACGCCCTCATCGCCGCCACCGCTCACCTGCATGACCTTCCCCTCTGGACACTGAATAAGAAGCATTACCCCATGAAGGACATCGAGTTTTTCGCGTAACCCTGGGAAAACCTCGAGCCGTGTGTGCGACTCAGGGACAAAGACTTATCGCGCTGTTTCGAATTTTCTCCGTTCTTTTTTGCAGATGATCTGCAGCACGTTCCGTCCGCTCATGGCAACAGCCGGCAGGCCCCCTCCCGGCTCGACCCAGTGGCCCGCCATGTAAAAATTGTCGAGCCCCGGCAGGGTCTTTCGCATGCGCTTTCCGAAATTCCATGTCTTCGGCGTGACCTGCCAGCCCTCGAAGCTCCCCTTCCAGTTCCCGGTATACCGTACGAACGTCGTGGGCGAGGACACATCGCGCATCTCGACCTGGCCTGCGAGGCCCGGAAAGCGCTTGTCGAGGAGCGAGACCACCGCATCGGCAATCTTCTCTTTTTCCGCTTTATACTGTTCGTCGTTCTGCCGGAGCTTGTTCCAGAAATCAAAATCCGTGTGAAGCAGGACCGTCAGCAGGGTTTTCCCTTCCGGAGCGAGCGTGGGATCGAAATTGTAGATATGGACCGGAAGGTGCTTGTGCTCAACGCCTCCGACCAGGAGCGGAGATGAGAGTTCGTAGAACCTGCCGTGCGCTGCAGCCGGGAGATCGTGAAAGGACCGGTTCACGCCGAGCGCGATGTGAAGGAGCGGGTGAATAGGGACAAGCTTTTCGTAATAATTCCTGACCGTATCATCGACATATTTCTTGTCAAGCATTTCATAGATGGTCGCATGCCCGTCGCTAGCTGAGATCACATAGTCGGCCCGGTGCTCGGTGCCGTCCTCCAGCCTGACACCCACGGCTCGTCCGTTCTCGGTCAGGATCTTCGCGACCTTCGCCTTATAGTTCATTTCGCCGCCGAGCGAAAGATAGCGCTTCTCGATTGCGCGGCTGAACTCGAGCGAGCCCCCGATCGGGTATGCCGCAGCCTTGTTGTGCATCCAGGCAAGGGTCATGAGCAGAAAGGACATGGAGAAGTCTGGCGTGAAGAGCAAAGGAAATGCCTCGCGAAGCAGCGGATTTTTAAACCGGCGTCCGAACCCGGCATAGGAGACCTTGTTCCACTTCCAGAGCATCCTGATGAGTGGGAACTGGGTCACAACCAGCTTCGCGAGGTCGAAGATGTTCGACGTTTCCGGCGCCTTGCCCACGGGCGCATCCATACGCGTGCACCGCCGCAGGTCCGTGATGAACTCGTCGATGATTGCCTTGTCCTCGGGCGCGATCTCCCTCATGTGCCGGGCAAGTCGATCAACATCGATATAAACGATGAACTCTTTTCCATCAGCTGCCACGACACGGGCATACTCCTCGGGAAGCACAAATTGCCTGTCCTGCACCGCTCCCAGCTCCTGCCAGATCCTGTGAAAGTTGGAGTTCGGGCCCGCGCCCACAAGCCAGTGAATGCAGCCGTCCACAATATACC
>DAIDTZ010000276.1 GCA_027456925.1 Nitrospirota bacterium | reverse complement strand
CCGCATCTATGGGTATCAGTAGACTTCTGATTTTCATGTCAGGTTTATTCCTACAAAGAAGACAGGTAATTGACGAAAAAGTTACTGCTGGCTGGTCTACCCACAGATTAGGAAGGTATTCACGTGGGGTGGAAGAGAACGGTTCTAGCAGTATAGCGGATCAGCGCAGGTGAGGACCTGTTCGTTCTTACTGCCGCTCCGGAAGATCGTAATCCCCTTCACTCCTTCGCGAAAAGCGAGCAAAAAGGCCTTCCGCACGTCCTCCCGGGTGGCCTGTTGCGGAAAGTTTATGGTTTTGGACACGGCGTTGTCGGTATGGCGCTGGAATGCAGCCTGCATGCGCACGTGCCACTCCGGCGCTATGTTGAAAGCTGTCCGAAACAAACGCTTTACGTCTTCCGGGACCTCATTCATAGATTGAATTGACGCTCCCGCCGTAAGCCGCAAAAGCAGCGAATCGCTGAAAAACCCTCTTTCCCTGGCTGTCCCGACGAAAGACTCATTGACCTCAGGCAAATCCACATCTCCCAGAACGTGGCGAGTGAAGGAAAGCGCGAAGAGCGGCTCGATGCCGCTTGAGCAACCGGCGATGATCGAGAGCGTTCCCGTGGGCGCGACCGTGGTCACCGTCGCGGTCCTGAGCTTCGGCCCTCCGGGGCGATCGTACCTGCTTCCCCGGTGGTTCGGGAACACGCCCCGTTTCAGCGCAAGTTCCGCGGAACAGGCCCATCCTTTTTCCCGCACGAACTTCATGATCTCCTCGCCCGTTCCAACCGCTTCCTCTGAGTCGTAGGGAATTCCCAGCCGGACCAGCATGTCTGCAAAACCCATGACGCCAAGCCCGATCTTGCGGTTGCCCTTGGCCATGCGGTCGATCTCGTCGAGCGGATAGCGGCTCATGTCGATCACATTGTCCAGGAAATTCACTCCCGTTCGTATGGCTTGCTCCAGCTTGCCCCAGTCTATCTCAAATGCCTTACCGACAGATTTGAGCATGAGGCCGAGATTGATGGAACCCAGGTTGCACGGCTCGTAGGGAAGGAGCGGCTGTTCGCCGCAGGGATTGGTGCTTTCCATTTCGCCGAGCTGCGGCGTGGGGTTGTCGCGATTGATCCGGTCGAGAAACACCACTCCCGGATCTCCCGTTCGCCAGGCCATCTCCACGATCTTGTCGAAAACCAGGCGGGCCTTCAGCGTTTTTACTACTTTTCGATTACGGGGGTTGATGAGCGGAAGATCGCCGTCTGACTCCACGGCGCGCATGAAATCCTCGGTCATTGCCACGGAAATGTTGAAGTTCGCCAATTCCTTGTTGCCGACCTTGGCCGAGATGAACTCCAGGATGTCCGGATGATCAACTCGAAGAATGCCCATGTTCGCGCCACGCCGGGTGCCGCCCTGCTTGATCACTTCCGTGGCCATATTGAAGACGCGCATGAACGAAACCGGGCCGCTGGCAGCGCCGCTGGTGGTGCGTACGGCATCGTCCTTGGGCCGCAGCCTGCTGAACGAGAAGCCCGTGCCGCCGCCGCTTTGATGGATCAATGCCGTGTTCTTGACCCCGTCGAAAATCGATTCGAGCGAATCCTCGATCGGCAGCACGAAACAAGCCGCAAGCTGTTGGAGCGGCCGGCCTGCGTTCATGAGCGTGGGTGAATTGGGCAGGAACTCCAGGCTTGAGAGCGCCCTGAAAAATTCTTCCTCCATCGACCGGGTATCCGCGTGGCCGTTGTACAGAAGTTCAGCCTGGGCGATGTTGTTCGCCACCCTGCGAAACATTTCTTCAGGCGATTCTACGACCTTCCCGGCATCATCTTTTTTTAAATAGCGCCTGGAGAGTACCGTCAGCGCGTTGGAGGTGAGGCTCGTATTGAATGACTTTACCGGCACGGATAAGCTCCCTTTAGAGTTATTTTACCATCCTCCAAGAAAACCGGAAGCCTTCGTTTGCGAAGAAATCATACGCCCGGGCAGTCACTACCTTAGTAGTAAGAAACGAAGAGTAGGAGAAACAAGATGCTCTTCGCTACCTCGTTCCAGCCAATGGTCCGCAGCTTGACCTTGTAAGGCACTGCCGCTGCAAGAAGGTTATCAAGCAAAGGAAGGAGCACGATTACAGGAATATAAAAACGGCGATAGGCATAAACGATAAAGAATACAAAGAGGGCGGTGAAAATTCTCTCTTTCGTTTTTTGAAAGATGACAACCTTTACCTTGAAAACGCCGGCCATAAAATAGAGCGCCACACCCACAAAGAGCCGGACATCCAACCCTTCCGTTAACAGGAACTTTGCCAGCACCGCAGCCAGACTGATGAGAGCAAATCCCAAAAGTTCGGTAACCAGATAATGTTCACCGGCAAACTTGTTCGAAAGCAGATAAGCCGCAGGAATAACCAGCAACGGCAAGAGTCGGGGAACATCACTCCTGAAAATTGCCGCGAGAATTGCCGCAGCGCCAATGATCTGCGCCAGTAAAACCAGGAGCGACTTTCGATCGTCCGTTTTTCTGGTCCACTTCATGAACGACTGTTTGGAATTGATCAGCAAAGCAAGGGCAAAAAACAGGGGAAGGAGGGACCACGTAAATGCGTGACATACGCCAATCCCGATCAGGTAAGAGATGATCAAAACGCTCCAGGAACCGTACTCTTTTAGAATGTACCCTCGTGCTTCGGATCTCATGGTCAAAGTATATCATGACTCAAGAGATGTGGAGTTATGATGAGTATCATATTTCCCGCCTGCACAGGTAAGATTCGCTCATTTTTCATTACAGACTTTTTTTGAGGTGAATTCCCAGGCTTTTCGTTGCCCCTCGGCCTGGTCAAGGTGAATGCCGTGCGACCCGGCCGATTAAAAAAAGAACAGGCCGGGCATTTGGCCCGGCCTGCTGGCAAACATATTTTCCCCCTGCTCGTTGATCTTGCCGGGGGCGGCGAATAACGTGCTTACATGATGCCCGCAATCGAGGCGCGCGCATAGTTCAGGAGGTCCGTGGGATATACCCCGATCACGATCACGGCGGTTACCGAAATCGCCAGTGCCAGCGCAAGGGACGGGGCGCTGGACAGCTCGATGCTCTCTTTTGGTTCATGCATGTACATGACCATGATGACCCGGAGATAAAAGTAGGCGCTGATAGCGGAGAAAAGCACCCCCGCGACCGCGAGCCACACAAGCCCGGCTTGTACCGCGGATTTGAATATGTAGAACTTGCCGATAAACCCGGCCAGCGGAGGAATGCCGGTGAGCGAAAACATGAAAATCAGCATGAGGAACGCCGCTGTCTTGTTCGTTTTTCCCAGCCCTGCAAAGTCGGAAATTTCTTCGCCCCGCTCCCCGGCCTTCCGGAGCATAATCACGACGCCGAAGGCGCCCATGTTCATGAAAGCGTATATCAGGACGTAGAGCATGACGCTCGCGGCGCCGTCAGGTCCGCCGGCCGCAAGGCCCACAAGGGCATAGCCGGCGTGGGCGATGGAGGAGTAGGCGAGCATCCGCTTGATGTTGGTTTGGGACAGGGCCATGACGTTGCCGACTGCCATGGTAAGAACAGCGAGCCCGGCAAGGATGGCGGTCGAATGCTCACGCAGCGGTTCAAAAGTATACAGAAAGACCCGGAGCAGCACGGCAAAGCCTGCCACCTTGGGTCCGGCCGACATGAAGGCAGTGACCGAGGTCGGAGCGCCCTCGTACACATCAGGCACCCACATATGGAACGGCGCGGCCGCCACCTTGAACCCGAAGCTCACGGTCAGCATGATCATGGCGAGGAAAATGACCGGGTTCGAAAGATCGGCCACGCGGAGGAACGCGAGAATGCCTGACAGGTTCGTCGTGCCGGCAAGCCCGTAGAGGAGCGACATACCATACAGCATGATGCCCGACGAAAAGGCGCCAAGGATCAGGTACTTGATCGCAGCCTCGTTCGACCGGTTACTGCCCCGCATAAATCCGGCAAGAATGTAGATAGATAGCGCCATGAGTTCCAGGCCGAGGTACAGGATAATCAGGTCTCCCGCCGACGCCATGAACATCATGCCGCTCGTGGCAAAAAGCATCAGCGCGTAGTATTCTCCGCGGTGGATGTCTTCGACCTCAAGGTAGTTGATCGAAACCAGGATCCCAAGCCCGCAGGCGATATAAAACACAAAATTGAAGAAGGTCGCAAAGGGGTCGAAGTGGAACGTGCCGCCAAAGAAAACACCGCTCATCGGCATCAACGTATAGCTCGCATAAGCAGCAATGGTGATCCCTGCCAGACTGTACCAGCCGAGCAGCGACTTCCGCTCCTTCTCGATAAAGAAATCAAAAACCAGCACCGTAAGCCCCACAATAATCACGATCGCCTCGGGCAGGATCGGCATCATGGATTGCATAAATTGTTGATACAGGGTAGGCATGAGTTCTCCTTACTGTTAATTCCCTACGACCGTGCTGAGCATCTGGGTAACCGCCGGCGCCGACGCCATCTTGGCGTTCACGTGCTGAACCAGGTTCTCCACCGACGCGTGCATCACGCTGAAGGCGGCGTTGGGGTACAAGCCGATGAAAAATACGAGGATCACGAGCGGGAGCGCCGCGACAACCTCTCGCGCGTTCATGTCCGCAAGGTACTCGTTGTGAGCATTGGTTATCTTGCCGAAGGCAACGCGCTGGTAGAGCCAGAGCATATATCCCGCGCCAAGGATGATGCCGAGCGACGCGATGACCGCATAGGGTTTATAGTGCAGAAATGCGCCAAGCAGGATCGTGAACTCTCCGATGAATCCGTTCGTTCCCGGCAGGCCGATCGAGGAGAACGTAATGATCATCAGGAACGTGGCGTACACCGGGACCCGGGCAGCGATGCCGCCGTAGTCCGCGATCTGCCTCGTATGGGTACGCTCGTAGATGATGCCTACGGCAAGGAACAACGCGCCCGTCGAGACGCCGTGGTTCAGCATCTGAAGGATGCCGCCCTCAAGGCCCTGCAGGTTCAGCGCAAATATTCCGAGGGTGACAAAACCCATGTGGCTTACGCTCGAATAAGCGATCAATTTCTTGAAGTCGGTCTGGGCAAAAGCCATATAGGCGCCGTAAATGATCGCAATGACCGACAGCACCATGATGGCAGGCGTCCAGGCAAGGGCCGCGTCCGGGAAAAAGGGCAGCGAGAACCTGAGAAACCCGTAGGCGCCCATCTTGATGAGGATCCCGGCCAGAATGATGCTGCCCGCGGTCGGCGCCTCCACGTTGGCGTCTGGCAGCCAGGTGTGGACCGGGAACATCGGGACCTTGACCGCAAAAGCTACAAAAAACGCGGCAAACGCCCACATCTGGAAGGTGTGGCTGAATTTATAGTTCATGAGTGCAAGGACGTCGAAGGTATGGCCTGCGGCGAAGTACACCGCGATGATTGCGATCAGCATAAGCACGCTGCCGACCAGGGTGTAAAGAAAGAACTTGATCGCCGCATACAGCCGGTTCGGGCCGCCCCAGATGCCAATCAGAAGGTACATGGGAATGAGCATTGCTTCCCAGAAGATGTAGAAGAGAAAAAGGTCGAGCGATACGAATACTCCAACCATTGCCGCTTCGAGGAACAGCATGGCGATCATGAATTCCCTGACCCTGTCCTGGATGGCAGTCCAGGACACCATGATGGAAATAACCGTAAGGAGCGCGGCCAGAGCGACGAACAGGATGCTGATCCCGTCGACCCCGAGGCAGTAGTTGATGTTCCAGGCGGCGATCCAGGGCATGTTCTCGCCGAACTGCATGTGGGCCGTGGAGCTGTCGAAGTTCAGGAGGAGAGGCACGCACAGGCCTAGCTCGACGATGGAAACAACGAGCGCCACCCAGCGCGCGGCCATTGCGTTCTTGATGAACAGGAGCAGGAACGCTCCGACCACGGGGAGGAAGATGAGAAGGCTCAGCAGCGGGAAATCGAGCTGATTGAGTTTTAATTCGAGCATGGATAAGGCTCCTCGTTAGTTCAGCGTTCAGGGAACAGAGTTCTGAGCTTTGAACTTTTAATTTATCAACATATAAATATAATACAGCCCCACCAGAACCACGAGGCCGAGCCCCATGGTAAAGGCGTACTGCTGTACATACCCGGATTGCATCTTTTTCCCGCTTTGGCTCGCTCCGCCGATAAGTTGGGCGATCCCGTTCACCGCGCCGTCCACGATCTTCACATCCCCTATCGTGTACAGAACCTTTGCGACTTTGTGGACCAGACCGTAGACAAAGATATAATTATAAATCTCGTCAACTTTATACTTGTTCAAAAGCAGGTTATAGATACCCTTAAACTTATCGGCAAATTTGTCCGGCCAGGCCGTAGCATTCTTGTACCAGCCATTCGCCAGCCGCCAACCCGCGGCGGCAACAAGCACCGATAATATCATCAGCAAAATTTCGGGTGTGTGGCTTCCCGATTCCGCAACGGGTTCGGCGTGCGGAAAAATCGGCGCTAAAAATTCCGCGAAGAGATTGCCGCCTTTCACAATGGGCATGCCGATAAATCCAATCGTAATTGCGAAAAAAGCCAGTATCATGAGTGGTATCGTCATGATCTTTGGTGACTCATGGACATGATGTTCGACCTTAGGATCAAGATGCGACTTGCCGTAGAAAGTGAGGTAGATCAAGCGGAATGAATAAAATGCCGTCATGAAAGCACCAAGGATGCCGAGGAACCAAAGAAAAATACCGACACCCTGTGCGTTATACACATTCCACAGAATTTCATCCTTGCTGAAAAACCCGGCGAATGGCGGGATCCCAGACAATGCCAGCGCTCCGATAAAAAATACCGCCCAGGTAGTCTTTATCTTGGGTTTGAGAGCTCCCATTTTGCGCATGTCCTGTTCTCCCGAGAGGGCATGAATCACGCTGCCCGAGGCGAGGAACAGGAGCCCCTTGAAACACGCATGCGTCATAAGATGGAAGATGCCTGCGGAGAACGCCCCCACGCCGAGAGCAAGGAACATGTACCCCAGTTGGCTGATGGTGGAGTAGGCTATCACGCGCTTGATGGCGTTCTGGACGAGGCCGATGGTCGCGGCAAAGACCGCCGTCAGGCCGCCGACGATCGCCACGGTGTTCATCGCGGTCTCGGAGAGCGAGAAGATCGGTGCGCAGCGCGCCACCATGAACACGCCCGCAGTCACCATGGTCGCCGCGTGGATCAACGCGCTGACCGGCGTCGGGCCTTCCATGGCGTCGGGCAGCCAGACATAGAGCGGGAGCTGTGCGGACTTGCCGGTCGCGCCCAGGAACAAGAGGAGTGAGATCAGGGTAACTACGCTGATGTCGCCCCCGAAAAGATGATAGGTCACGTCCGTGACCGACGTGCCCATGGTCGCAAAAACCTCGGAAAAGTCAAGGGTGCCGCAGGTGAGGAAAATGAGCAGCACCCCGAGTACGAACCCGAAGTCACCCACACG
>DAIDTZ010000275.1 GCA_027456925.1 Nitrospirota bacterium | reverse complement strand
TTAAAGTACAAAAACAAAAGATCGTCTCTCGCAAAGCTCTCAAAGGACGCCAAGAAAATCCTAATGCCAATGCTTGCTTCGGGTTTTAAACCAAAAAAGATTTAGATTCAAGGTCCCCTTTGCGACCTTTGCGCGCTTTGCGAGATAAAGATTTTTTCTCTGGATTCTGCTTAAGTGCAGATACTTTAACATTTCCCTGTCAAAATTGAAAGTCCGGGGTTTAAAAAAAGGACGGCCACCCTGCGGATGACCGTCCTGATTTGCTTTTATGTTGAGATGCTCCAGTTACGAGTGAGAGTGCGCCGGTTTGCTCGTGAGCAGGATCTACTTGCCCTTTGCCTTGCTGGACCTGAGGAAGTACACTGCCCCGTAAATGCCCCACACTGCGACGACGCCAAGGGCGATGTACGGTTCCTTCCAGCTCATGCCGCTGACCGTGAACGGTCCGATCAGGTAGAAGAGCATGCACGCAAGGTTCGCTACGAGTCCGAAGATCGGGATGACCAGGTGCTTGATCCCGTTGAAGCTGTGGTGCTCCTTGAAGGCAACCATCGCGATCCAGTTCGTGATCATATACAGCAGGAACGTGCCGAAGTTGCTGATCAAGGTCATGATCACGAGCGTGTTCGGCATCGCCGCGTAGGTTGCCGGCGAGAAAATGCCGAAGCTGTACCAGACGTTGTGCTTGTCCAGCGCTGCCGGCGTCGTGCCGCCTAAGTACAGGAACACCGTGATGATGCCGATGATTGCGGAAATGATCGCGAGCGCCCAGATAGCCCGATGGGGCGACGCGGTCTTGCCGTGCAGTATGCCGAAGTGGGACGGAACTTCTTCATCCCGGCCCATGGCGTAGGTAACCCGGGCGCCCGTGGAAAGGCACGAGAGCGTGGTGCCGATCAGGGCCAGGAACACGGTCGAAGCCTGGACCAGCATGAATGCCCTGCCCGCGCTGTAGGAACCGAAGAGCCACGTGCCTGCCAGGACCATCATGTCCCCGATCGGCGCGCCTGAAGCTGCGGCATTCGGTATGGTGTAGCCGTTGTTCATCATGTATCCTGCGGCGAAATACTCGATCAAGTAGCAGACCGCTCCCTGGATCACGAGCGAAAGGAGCACTGCCCGCGGGATGTCCTTTTTCGGGTGCTTTGCTTCATCGCCCATTGCGGTCACGGACTCGAATCCGACCAGGATCAGGATTGCAATGCACGCCTGAATAAACATGAAGTTGAAGCCATGAGGCGAAACCACCGACTTTGCGTCCTTGTGATAGTTAAACGTCTCAACGCCTTTATCGTCTTTTGTTACGGCGCCCTCAACATAATCGATGGTGAACGGAGCAGCAAGCTTCGGATCGGTCACTGCCTTGCCGTCCTTATCAGCCATCATCGGCATACCCGACTTTTCATCCATCCCATCCTGCATCTGATAGACCGGTTTTCCGTCCTTGTCCATGGTCGGTTTGCCGCTTGCGTCCATCACCGGGACCGGATTGCCCTTGTCGTCCTTCACCGGCACCTGCGCGACCTGGTAATTAACCGCTATGCCGCTCGAAAGATGGAACGCCTGCGAGCCCTGCGGGTGCTGGACCCGGTAGCCGATCGCGATCACGGAGAAGATGAGGAGCGCCGAGATCTGGATGATATTGATCGCCACGTTCACCGCCGTTGTGCCCGTCACGCCCCGATAGGCGATATAGGCGATGCCGAGAGCGAACACGACACAGAAAAGGAACATGAACAGCGGGCTGTTGTAAATGCCGCTGAAGGTGTCCGGGAAAAACTGGTTCAACAGATACCCGGAGATGAGCGCGGTCACGCCCACCATGACGCCGGGGTACACCCAGTAGTAAAGGTGGCTTGCCCAGCCCGTCACGAACTTGGCAATGCGGGCGAACTTGTACGCATGGGTCTTGGAAAGGAACGCCTGCTCGGCGTACAGATACGAAGAGCCGGGTCCCGGATAAAGCTTGGAAAGTTCTGCATAGCTGACCGCAGTGGCGAGGCAAAGCACCAGCGCCAGAACGATTCCCGCCCACATGGCGCTGCCCGCCATCGGCGCGCCGTATAATGATTGCATTTGAAAGGTCAGCCACAAGAACGCGCCTGGTGCAATCAGGGCCATTGCGTTCATGGTCAGGCCGGTCAGGCCCAACGTTCCTCTGGTTACAGGTTGTTCGTTTGCCATGGTATTCTCCTTGCGTAGAGTACCTGATGGAACAGGTATCTTTGTTAATACTTTTTTGTAGATAATCTCGTAAAAAGTCCCCAGTGCTGTCATTGCGAGGAGCGGAGCGACGCGGCAATCTCGATTTATCAGGCAGATACGAACTACGAGATTGCTTCGCTACGCTCGCAAAGACGGCTTTTCTGACTTTTTACGAGTGCGTCTTTGTTAATTCCTCATTTGTAATTCTTAATCAGTTCTTATCTTAATTCGGTCTTACCATCTATACATCGCGCCGAGCGCGATCGTGTCCTGGGATTTCTTGGTGCTGTTGTCGAAGGACTGCTTGTCCGACATATCATGCCGGTATTCAGGCCTCAAGATCAGGCCGCTGGCGAGCCGGAACTCGGGCGTCACCGTGACTTCCGTCAGCTTCTGCGGAGTGGGAGCAGCCAGTGTTCCCGTTCTGATGCCGTCCTTGTCGTCGAAGTATTCGCCCCTGACCGAGAGGCTGTAGGTTTCGGTAAAATCGTATTTCACGATTCCTGCAGCACCCGACCAGTTGGCGGTGCCCCCGGACAGCGTTGAGTGGTCCTGCTGACCGTAGTCGTAATTCAGGATGAACGAGAGCGGCTTGATGGGCTTGATGGTGGCGACCAGATCGAGCAGCGACCGGTTGTCACGATCATTGTTGTCCTTCTCAGGCCCGGTCATGTAATTGATGTAACCCGAAACCATGTCGCTCGGCGTCAGATTGACGCTTACGCCCACGGACTTGCCTGAATTGTTGTCCGTGCTGTTGTCCCAGCCGTTTACGACGTACACTGCCGTGTTCACCGCGTCGCTGAAGCCGTAGCTCATCTTCAGGCCCGTGTGGGTGAACGGGATCGCGTAGTTGAACAGGAAGGACCGCGAGTAGTTCGGGTTGTCGATCGCCTCGATCACTTCCGCGCCGAAGTAGGTGACCATCTTGCCGTAGTCGAATCTGAGCCCCTTGCCGATCGGCGCAAGGTAGCTGACATAGGCCTCGGTCACGTCGAAGGGGTCGTCTCCGGAGCTTGATACGAGGCCCGCTGAATGAATGTACTTTGCCGTTTCGCCCGCCGAGATCTTGACCTTGAATCCGAGGCTGGTTGCGGTCGGGTCTTTTGCAAACGAAAGCTCCATAAGATCAAGCATGAAGCTGTCGGCCTTCTGGTCGAAAACCCGAAGATCATTTACATCGCCCGTGCTTGCATTACCGTTGTACGTGTAGCCGCTCTGCAGATAGATGCTCATGCCGAGCGCTTTCTTGATGTCGTCCGCGCTTATGAGCGGCGCTGCCGGCTTCGCGTCCTCGGCGAATGCCGGTGTTGCAAATGCTGCCGTGCCCGCAAGCAGTGCGAAGCACATAAAGCTGATGACCTTTTTCATACTCCCTCCCATGATTTGTCGATTCGTGCCGGCGTTTTTCAACTGGCGCGGCGCCTGGTGAAAGCCTCCGGAGCTTTCGTACATTATTACCCTGTACAACTTCCTTGCTATGCTGATTTGCAAGGCACATGCCACATGATCATTCCACGGATATTTTTGTTCATTGAGCTGATTTATTGCGCTTTTTTGAAAATTCAATTGTTTAACGTCCGTGAAAGCTAAAAGATTAAGCGTTGCTTTTGTAAGCAAATGATGAAATTGTAGTCATTGGGGCTAACCGCTTCCGCAGACCTCGCACTGTTCGTTCCGGGGGACCCTTACCTTCCTGAAATCCATATCCAGCGTATTGAACACCAGCATTTCCGAGAAAAGCGGTTTCCCGTAGCCCGTAAGCAGCTTGATCGCTTCCAGGGCCATCAAGCACCCGAGCATGCCCGAGACGGCGCCAAGCACCGGGAAGCCCAGTTCCTCCCACGATGAATCGTCCTCTGGATATACACAGTGGACGCAGGATGCGACCTTGGGTATGACGTTAAAGAGGTATCCTTCCGTCCCGTTCATGGCTGCCTCCACCATGGGGATGCCTTTTTCAATGCAGGCCCGGTTCAAGGTCCTTCGCTCTTCAAAGTTCGGACGTGCGGATAAGGCGATCCGCGCCGTACGAAGCAGCCCCTGAACGTTCCTGGCAGTGATGCGTTCGTCGAAAACCTCAATCTCCACGTCAGGGTTCATTTCCCCTATCGTCTTTTTTGCCTGGAGCACCCTGCTCTTGCCGATGTTGCTGTGCTTCATCAGAATCTGCCGGTTCATATTGGAAAGCGTAAGCTTCCCGGCGTGCACCAGGATCAGCCTGCCGATCCCGGCCGCCGCAAGGTAGAGCGCTGCGGCGCCGCCCAGGCCCCCGACTCCGGCTACAAGGGCCGTGGAGTTCTTGAGCCATTGCTGGTGGTCCGGCGTAAAATTGCGAAGCATCAATTGCCTGCGATAGCGTTCAAGTTCCGTATGAGTAAGATGTATGTCCATAGAGTAAGAAGCCTCGCCTCAGGCCAATGAAGCATAAAACCAACATTTTTTACCGCGGAGACGCAGAGACGCTGAGAACTCCATTCTGTTTGTTAACCCCGTTACCTTGCCATGCTTTTCTCCGCGACTCGGCGTCTTCGCGGTGAACGCTTTTGTTTAAAGAACAGATTCGGTATATTCCTCGCCGATCCGGCTCATCAGCACTTCGAGCTCCATGTCCTTGTCCTCGCCCAGGATGCCGCAGGCATCGGCCCGGCACTGTTTGCAGTGCGTCATCTGCCGGATGAAGGGCTTGCATTGCTCGCGCATCGCGGTAAGGGCTTTATGGTCCGGCCGCTTCAGGTGCGCGAACTCAGCCTGGGGAATGAGCGGGAGAATATTCATGAGGTCCGCGCCGAGCTTGCCTGCGCGTTCCGCGATAAAGGGTATCTCGTCGTCATTCACGCCGGGAATATACACGGTATTCACTTTTACGATGAGCCCCGTCTCGATTGCCTGTTTCAAACCATGCCACTGATTGGCAAGGAGCAGTTCCGCGGCGCTTCTGCCCTCGTATCTATGGCCTTGGTAAATGATCCATGCATAGATCTTTTCAGCGGTCTCGGGTGTAACGGCATTGATCGTCACGGTCAGGCTCCGTACTCCCGCGGAAAGGAGCTGTTCCAGCCGGTCGGGCAACAGCAGGCCATTCGTGGAAAGGCAAAGCGTCAGATCGGGATATTCCCAGTGAATCTGCCGAAGCGTTACATAGGTCGGCGCGTTCACGAGCGGATCTCCGGGACCGGCGATCCCGACCACGCTCAATTTGTCGCTCCGCTCGATCAGCGCCCTGGTGCGGTCAACAGCTTCGTCCGGGGTCAATACCCTGCTCGTGATGCCGGGACGGGACTCGTTTGCGCAGTCGAATTTCCTGATGCAGTACCGGCACTGGATATTGCATGCGGGAGCAACGGGCAGATGGGCCCTCCCAAACCGCTCGTGGGCTTCTTCGGAAAAACAGGGATGCACTTTAATGAAGTCTTTGTTGACACCTACGGGATTGTTCATGGTTTCCTCCGTGTAATCCTACTCGTGACAATAGCAATATCATTGCCATGGGGAATACACGAAGAATTGAGGAGTTAGTGAACACGGCGGGAATGCGCAAGGATAAAAAAGAGGCAATTGCACTTATTATAGGCGGACAACTGGGATATCATGGCTTATGCCATTCATAGAAAC
>DAIDTZ010000274.1 GCA_027456925.1 Nitrospirota bacterium | reverse complement strand
GTATAATACCATTATCAAAAAAAAATATTTTATATCGGAACCGGGCTTCTTGTTGCCCGGTTTTTTATTGTCCTTGCTCCTATTTGCCCTTATCACACGATGGCTCGTGGCTCCCTTCTTTATTGCGCTTTTCCCTCTCCTTTTCACGTCAGTGACCGTTTCCATACTATAACTGCCTTACGCGAAATCCGCAGCGAATTTTTGCACTGCTGTCATCAGTTCCATTGGCTCGTATTGAGCGTCGTGAAGCATATAGAGGTTCTTTCGTGATGCCTTTGCAAGAAGAGATAGTCCAGCGGAAGAACGTATCGATTTGAAGGTGACATCACCTGGCAGTATGAAAGAAGGAGCAGCAGGTTGAGAAGGTTTGACGAAAGATATATTATCGTTTAAAAAAGGCATGATGTCTGCTAGCGGCGCAATGAGTGCATGTTGATCACCTGCAAAGTTGCCCGCCGACCGCAAGGATACCGTCAGCGCCCTTGACTTCACCGGCGCTGATGCAACATCGTCCTTCGCGCTCAATGAAATGCTGAGAAATGCCTCCGGCCGGGCATAATCAGGAAGGTACAGCACGTCCTGCTCCATACTGACCGGGACAACGTGATCGTGAATTCCGAGGTAGTACATGGGGACCCGGGTATCCGGAACGTCCAGGAGAACCGTCCTTGCTTCAACCAAATCCTGTCCCGTTCTGATCCCGATTAGGCGGCCGGACCTGGTTACGATTTCCGTCGGAGTTTCCCCGAACCTGATCTCTCCCCCATTCTTTCGCACAAGAGCGAGCAACTGGCCGGCAAGTTTCTGCATTCCTCCGGCAAACCGCGTCGGCGGCATTGTACACAAGGTGATGAGCTGGGCAGCCGGTAACTGATCAATCGGCCGCTGATAGAAAAAACGAGATTGGATATCAAGAAATATCATAAATTCAGCGCTGAAATGGTATTTTTGAATAAACTTTGCGGCTGATTTGCGACGCGCAAAATAAGCGGCAAGCCGGCTTTTTGAAATATGCACGGACTCCTTTTTCAGATCGCGAAAAAAATGCAGGATCACCCCGCTTTCCCGGGGAAATTCCCGTTTCAGTTCTTCGTATGTCTCCTCTTGGTTCGCGGACACGGTGATTCTCCGGTCCGGAAGCGCAACCTGATAGCGGGATGGCGAAGTGAGTCCATCGTGAACAAGTCCGAGCCTGGCAAATAAGCCCGTAAGAATTCCACCCTCTTCGAAGCCGTAGGATAACGGCGCATCGCGAAAAAAACGGAACCCTTCGAATTCCCGGACTCCAAGCGCAGCATCGAGAGAGTCGCCTGACTCGAGCACGATGACTCTTTTCCCATTGCGGCCCATCAACGCTGCGACAGCAAGTCCGCCGGGTCCAGCTCCTAACACAGCTAAATCGTATTTGGCCACGCTACCTCCTAACCATCAAAAACAAAAAAGGAAATAGGGTGTTTTGTAAACCGTCCTATTTCCTTTCTACATCGTGCATGAGAATCACAGCTTGTCGTACTATGTCGTCTTGCCCTTTTCACGCATTGCTTCTTTCCGTGAAAGGCGGATCTTGCCCTGCCGGTCTATTTCGAGCACCTTAACGAGGACCTCATCTCCCTCTTTCAGTTCATCGGTCACCTTCTCAATTCGCTGATCGGAGATCTGGGATATATGAAGTAACCCATCGGTACCGGGAAAGATCTCCACAAAGGCGCCGAAGTCCATGATCTTTCTGACCTTGCCCATGTAAAGCTTGCCGACCTCGGCGTCCTGCACGATGCCGCGGATGATCTCCTTGGCTTTATTGGCAGCTGCTTCGTCGGAAGACGCTATGTTGATTATTCCGCTGTCTTCGATATCGATCTTGGCGCCGGTCTGTTCCACAATGCTGTGGATCACCTTGCCGCCGCTGCCGATGACATCCTTGATTTTCTC
>DAIDTZ010000273.1 GCA_027456925.1 Nitrospirota bacterium | reverse complement strand
CTGCGCTTTTTTCGTGCTTCTGACGCTTTTGGGGCTCCTGGTCCAAGCACAGTCGCGCAATAAAATGCTTTTGGTCGGCGGTGTCTTTGTTTTCTTTTCCGGCTTGATCTATTTCCTGTTCATGGCTGCCTGGCTGAACCTGTTTCTTATCATGGGCCATGTTGCAATCATCACGACGATAGCGGGCCTGGCATCGATACTGATCGCCGCGATCAACATCAAGGATTTTTTTCTCTTCAAACAGGGTGTGTCGCTCTTGATCCCGGACAGCGCCAAGCCGAAGCTCTTCGACCGGATGCGAAGACTCCTGCGTTCCCCATCGCTCTTCTCGATCCTCATCGGCGCCACGGTGCTGGCTGTTGTCGCCAATTCCTATGAGTTGCTGTGTACGGCGGGCTTCCCCATGGTCTATACGCGGATCCTGACATTGCATGCTCTGTCCCCGGCAACCTATTATCTCTACCTCGTGTTCTACAATATCGTCTACGTCGTCCCGCTCTTTTTGATCGTTCTTGTGTTCACCATTACGCTCGGCAATAAGAAACTCTCGGAATGGCAGGGGAGGTTTCTGAAGCTCATCTCAGGCATTATGATGCTCGGGCTCGGCGGTGTGCTGCTTGTCAATCCCGCTCTGCTCAACAGCCTGGTGGTTTCCTTCGCGCTTTTGGCGGGGGCGCTCGGTGTTTCCGTTGTCCTGGCAATGTTGACGCGGAGGCTCGGGTATTGAGTTTTAAGATGTTGTCGATAAGGTCTTTAGCTGTCTTTGCGAGCAAAGCGAAGCAATCCTGCTGTTAAATAAATCAATAAGTTCGAGATTGCCACGTCGCAAAAAGCGCTCCTCGCAATGACGTAACCCGCGTTTCTCAACTGCCTGTTGAAAAAGGGTGAACTGATGAAAAGGATGTCCCATGCCGCTCCTTGAAGTAAAAAATATCGTCTTTGGCGCCGGATCGGACAGGAAGACTCCCATTCTCTCGGGGCTTTCACTCAGCATTGAGCAGGGGGAAGTGCATGCCCTGCTCGGCACGAACGGGACCGGCAAAAGCACGCTGGCTTACCTCGTCATGGGATGTGAAGGATATGTGCCGTCGTCCGGCGAGATGCGTTTCGACGGCGCAGTTATAAATGGGCTGTTGGTCCACGAGCGAGCGCGGCTCGGCATTACCATGGCCTGGCAGGAGCCGGTCCGGTTCGAAGGCATAAGCGTGCGGGATTACCTGGCGATCGGAAAGAAAAACGTCGATCCTGCCGCATGCCTGCAGATGGTGGGCCTGTCCCCGGAGCTGTGCCTCGACCGCATGGTCGACAAATGTTTGAGCGGCGGCGAGCGCAAACGGATCGAACTTGCGTCGGTGCTGACGTTACTCCCTCGGCTCGCAATTCTGGATGAACCGGATTCCGGCATCGACATGCTGTCGATCCAGGATGTGATCAACGTCATCAACGCCTTCCGGAAAAACGGAACAGCAGTATTGCTCATCACCCATCGCGAAGAGATCGCCGGTATTGCCGACCGCGCATCGCAGCTGTGCTACGGGAAGATCATCTGTTCGGGAACGCCGGAAAAGGTGGCGGAACACTATAAAATGAAAAACTGCCAAACCTGCAACCGCGTGGAGTGTCACTATGTCTGAGCTTGACGATCTGCTGAAAGCCTTTGGCGAGGCCGGAGGGAACCGGGGCGCGCTTGCGGACCAAGGGACCGCGCACCTTGTTGCGAGCGGTCATTCCATCCTGAGCTCGCATGGTGTCGAGGGGATCGCTGTTGACGCCCGTGAGACGCGCAAGGGGGTCTTCGCCCGCGTAACGGTCCATGAAGGCGTGAAGCTCGAAAAGCCCGTTCACCTCTGCTTCGGCGTGCTTCACAAAAAGGGCACGCAGGAGATCAAGATGGATATAAAACTAGGAAAAAACTCGAAAGCAACGTTCCTGGCGCACTGCATCTTTCCGAATGCCGAGAAGGTGCGGCATATCATGGATGCCGTCGTTGATATCGGAGAAGGGGCCGAAATGCGCTATTCCGAGACGCATTCCCACGGTTTATACGGCGGCATCGAGGTCGTGCCGAAGCTTAGTGTGAAGGTCGGTAAAAATGGAAAATATGTGACGGATTTTACGCTCACCACCGGCAGGGTCGGGAAGCTCGCCATCGATTATGCCGTGGAAGCGGGCGAGGGCGCAATAGTGGAACTCACTGCCAGGGTCTTCGGCCATGGAAACGACGAAATCGTCATCCAGGAGAAAG
>DAIDTZ010000272.1 GCA_027456925.1 Nitrospirota bacterium | reverse complement strand
AGGGCTGCAGAACGCAACCTCGTCGAAAGCTAATCTGCAATCCAACTGGAGAAACGCCAGCGCCATAAATATTTTGACTGCTTGGAAGGTCCACCGGATGTCCGCCCGATATATAACCCTGTCGGGGTTGTCTGATTATTGCCACAGGAACGATCTCGGCAGTATATTTTAGCGCCCAGGTATCTTCTGCTTTCAAAACTCGTGCATATTGAAAGTTTAGCTCAGAGAAAGGACGGTTGGTCTTTCTTCCGACCAACGTGGGATTGCCCGAAGAATATCCCGCCCAGAAACCTAGCTGGCTAGTGCCCAAGTCGAGCGACCTGCCAGGATTCGTCGGCACATCTGTTTTCTGTGTATTGATGTAAATTGAATCCTGCGCCGTGGCCATCTGAGCAAAAATCAGTATACAAAAGAAAGCCAATAGTAATTTTCGGGCAACGAAAAGAATTAGTATTTTGATATTTGTTTTTAATGTCATTCTGCCTCAATAGTAGGGTTATTATACTCAGTTTAAAAAAATGGTACCGTCAAGTATTTCATGTTGTAGATTCTATCACTCAACCGGGAAAGTATAAAGAAAAAACAAAGGAAACATGAGTTTGCTCGATATGGTGGCTGATGTTAAACTTACCGACGGTCCGTTTTTTATATATCGCGAATCGGCCAAACGCTACATCGCCATCAAATTCGGGGTAAGAGACAGAGATTTGGGCAGCGCGGTCGAAGAGGCGCAAAGAGCCATAAATAAGCGGGTTGAGCTTCCGCGTGGGTATGTGCGGCCCTTGCTCTCGGTAAGCATCTTAAAATTGAACTGGCCTAACCTGCAGATTATATGATAATGCTCCACTCCTGCGGGTTTTTGTCAGTTATGTTTTCAATTAAAATCATCAAGCTCATACCGTGAGCATACCGTATAAGTCTATAAGTCATTGATATATTACGCGCAAGCAGCAGTTCGATTCTCATGCTCTCACGCCAAACAACTTCAGCATTTCAATGAGTTATAGAGGACAATCGCTTTATTTTCTGCCCGCGTTCTCCCCTTCTATCGATCCCACGATCATAACCATAATGGCGCTTCGGGTATTCAGCACAGCCACAGGTGATGATCTGACACGACCGCTATTATGTGTCAACTTTATTGTCAGGTTAGTCGTTGATTGCCTTGAAGGAATGAGGGCTCAGAAAATGGCGGAGAAATGAAAAGCGGGCGTCTGCAGTCAGAATATCTGAAACCGACCTTGGATGAGGGGAACAATTCTCTGCATCAAATCATCCTTAACCAAAAATGCGTTTGCTCCTGCACTTCGAAAAGTCTCTTCTTTGGATTCGATGCTGTAGCCTATGATAAAGGCATCCGGCTGATTCTTTCGAAGAATTCTGGTTAACTCATCTCCCCTCATCGAGGGCATGCGATAATCGACGATGAACGTATCGTAGCGCTTGGTCTTAATCGCATCAATCGCAGCTGTGCCGTCTTCGCTGGTGTCCACAGCCTTATACCCAGCAGATAGCAATATCGTCCTGAGGATGTCTCTGGTCGTTTGGTTATCGTCTACAACGAGGATGGATTCGGTCATCATTGCCAATAGAATACGTACATCGAAAAAGATTGTCAAGGTTTTCGGTGGGGTATTTTAAGGGTATATAGTTTTGGCTAATCGCGATTAAATACTGAACAGGTGCGGATAGATTACCAGGCCGACACAGGATCGTCATACCCCAACACATTCTGAGGCCCCTAGAACCGGTTTTTTTGCAGTCCCGTTCGTTTTAATAAGATAACTCTTTTATCCCGGGGCCTAACGTGTTGCGTTGCCGATAAGATTAACGCTCCCGGACGCCGTCGATAAGCAGGTAGGTATCGTGCTTCAGATACCGAGTCCCCGTTACTTTCAAGTTTGGATGATTCTGCACATGGTGCAGTGTTTCCCGGTCGAACCCCGCTCCATATACCCTGGCCACAAAAGGCGCAAAAAAATTCTGGCGCTTTCGGAGAGCGGGATCGGCCGAATATTTCATTTCCAGGAGACGGAATCTTCCGCCCGGCTTCAGCACCCGGGCGAACTCGGAGACCGCCTGCTCCTGCAAATCCCGGGGCAGGACGCAGCAGAGAAAGAAAGCCACGACCCAATCATACCGCTCGGAAGGCACGGAATCCATGCGCGAGGCGTCTTCATGCACGAACTGAACTTTGCACGAGGCTTTCGCGCACCGTTTTGACGCTCTCTTGAGCATTGCAGGGCTAAAATCCACGGCAGTCAGGCTCACGTGGGGCGGGTAATGTTCCAGGTTGCGTCCGGTCCCGACTCCCGCTTCCAGCACTTCACCGCTCACATCCCCCAGAAGAGCCGGTCTCCATTTTCGATATTGCAGTTCCCAGGGGTAGTCCAGGATGTCGTAGAACCACGCCGTGACGGCGTAGCGCTTCTGATTCAGGAGGTTTAAGTCCTGCATAGTGTTTTCCTTCTCTAGTGCTTGAGCGGCAGCTGGAAATTATTCCGGTTGCTTTTTTAAAAAGGACGGAGAAAGATGAAAGGTTATCAAAGACTAATATTTGAACTGCAACAGCAATTCTACATTCGTGATATAGGTCAGCGGTTTCATCGTGAGCTTATCTGACAGAGGTACAAGGCTCCATTTGACTTCCTTATCGTCATAGAATGTAAAAATTGACCGCTCCCCAAAGTATTTTGCGGCGAAGTCAGTCGTCGAGTCAGAAAATGGCTCCAAGAGCGGACGCTCCTCTCTGTTGGTTTCGCTCCTGAGATTCACGTTCAATCCTTTGAAATTCTCACTCGCAAAATCTATCGATGCCGGTGCGGGCGAACCAATTGTGGGCAATGACCACAAAGACGGCGTATTGACATTTTGCGGCGGGCTTGTCTGATAATCAACTGCGGCAAATACAAAAGACGCGTAAAATATGCAGAGGAAAAGAATGGGTAACGTTTTTTGGAAGCGCTTAAACAACATCACAGTCCGCCATCTGAACCGTTGGGTTCAGTAAAATTGGGATATACTACTGCTTTTCGCTCGGGAAAAGCCACAAGAATTTTTTAAAACTCAGCTCCGCCTCAGGCGTCCGCTGGAAAAATACAACCAAGCCCCACAGGTCCGAGAACCAGAAAGATTTTCCGCCCTGTTCCAATAGGAATTTTTCACATCATTCGGAATGTACTCCCGTGAACCGCACGTCAAGCCTCTGCAAGGATCACTGAATAGTCGCTGCCCTCCCACTTTTTTTCACCATACCAATAGAACGTAAAGAGGATCATGGAACCCTTTGGAAGATCTTTCGTGGGAAGGTCAGCGATATAGACGCCAAGTCCTGTGTCTCGCGCCTCCAGATCATGGGTCGTTCTCCAGTCGTCGGCACTCCAGTGGATCACCGCCGGTTGCAACACCTCTATGCGGAACATCCTGCCTGTTCTTACAGCGCGAATTTTATGGTTATAGCGCCAGATTGAATACAAGGACGTCTTCCTCTCAACCTGATAGCGCTGCACGGTCTGGGGAGGCATGCCGAACACCTTGTTGTCGCGCAGGGAACGGAGCAGCGTTACGAACTCCGCGTGGGCCCATACGAGCGGCATCGCCGACCCTGACGGCTTGCCAAAAGCGAGTTCACGCTTCGGAATATCCGGTGCGTCCCAAATCTGCTCGGGGAGAAGGCCCCCCTCATTCGCACACGACGCCAACGTACGAAGGAGCCTTTCCGCCTCGTTCTTCCGGCCTGCGGCAAGTTCGTAATGCGCCCGCTCGCCCGCGATCAGGGGCCACGCCCGTCCGATGCCGGTCCCGTCAAAGGGGGAGCCGTCGGCGTGCTCGCCGTAGCCGTCGTCATTATACCGGTGCCAGAGAGGACCATGGGGCGTATCCACTTTGAGCATTGCATCGATGACCCGGACGGTATTCAGTATCCGCGGATCGTCGGGAGCCCGAAGCCCGAAGCGAACGAGGGCAAGAGCGTCGGGGCTTACGATCTCCGAGGCAGGGAGCGTGCTCTTCCCGGGCGGCCGGTTTTTGATCGTTACAAAGCCGCCTGCAGGCGACGAGGCATCAGAGACCTCGGGAGGAGCAATCCTGACATAATAGCCCTCCACCCCCGCCTTCTTCGCAAGATCCGTCCCTTGCACGTACATCCATCGTTCAAGGCTGTCGTTCCAGAAATCCGCCGTTTCGCGCAGGTATGCGGCGATCGCAGGTTCGCGGTTCAAGTCAGCCAAATCGGCGGCGCAAAGGAGGGCCGCAATCTCCGCAGCAAGGGTAAAAGGAGAATAGCCCGGGTCCTCTTCCCACCGGTCCTGCTGTGTCACCGGCCCGTTTTGCACGATGAATGACGCCGCCCGCTTCACCATGGGCCAGAGCCGAGCCTGCTCGCCCTGATCAAGCGCCTTTTCGCGCCTCGCAAGATCGACGAGAATGACGGGGAGCGCGGTCTCGTCCATCTGGATGCCGCTCCAATACGGAGTTCCGTCAAGCCACATGTTCTGCGGCCAATGTCCGTCCCGCTCCTGCGTAGACTGGAGATAATGAAGTACCCTGCGGCAATCCTCATGCGCTCCTGCAGCCAGAAGCCCTGAGGCAGTCTCCACAAGATCACGCGGCCAGGCGAGATGGTAGCCGCCCAGATCGTCATCGCTCTTGGAAAACCCCCAGGGCACGGAGAGGCTCGCAATCAGGCCTCCCGGTATATTCTTTGATTCGTGAGTCCGCATGACTGCGGTACTTATATGATACATATCAGGACTACTCTGGCCGTTCCGGGCAAGTGGAAGGAGACTCTGCTGCCATGTCTTCCATTCCCGGATGTAGTCGCGCTTTGCATGCTCAAACCCGTCGGACAGGCTTGCCAAAGCCTGGTTGCCTGCCTCAGCCGCGTTTCGGCCAAAGCTGAGCGCCAGCGTAAACTCACCATGTACTGACCTGATATCGATCTCTCCGGCGAGAGCGATGTTGCCGTTTTCCGCCCGATCATAGGTCCAGGTCATCTGCTTATGCATCGAGAGGTCCTGCCAGCCATCGGAAACGCCAACAAAACCCGCGGACCGCCTGAGCCAGCTCGCGGAGCAGGCTAGAGCAAAAGTTACCCCGGCTCGTTCGGCAAAAAGCATGGGAACTCCCTTGTAGTCTCCGAGCCAGCCAGTATTCCCCCGGCCCGCGTTCGCAATATGCGGCGCGAGCAGCACATACACATGGTAGGCTTCAAGCGTCCCCTGAAGAGGAACGAAACGTGTCTTTTGAAGCAGCACGTCGCGCTCGGGATCGGTCAATACTTCCTTTTCGATCCGGCAACGGCCGTCCTCGCTCGTATTCTCAATATGGTACGCCGGCACACCCGGAGCCAACTGGGTTATAACGTGCCTGGCGGTTCTTTTCTCGTCGGAGAAGTATTCGGCGCCGTCGGTAACGATCATCCCCATGTCGCGGGTGCATGCCTGGTCTATGCGGGGAAAATAGATTTCGTTTAAAATGCCGTGGCTCACGGTGAACCAGATGCGGCTGGCGGGATTCAGGGACGTGCCAACGCCGTCCTTTGCGCTGGAAGTCCAGCGGGGCGGGATGCCGGGCCACCCGAAAGCGTAATTTATCTTTTCACCCATACGTGGTCTCCTCCGCGGGCTGTGGGACGGACCTGTCCCGGTCTATTGGCGCCATTCCAACACAACCTTGATTTCGTCGGCTTCGTGGCTGCTTAATACAGTTTGAAATTCAGCATGGGGACGGTGATGGGATATGAGCCGAGCCACATGATCTCCCCAGGCAAGCCGGGCACGAACAAGGTCGTCAACGGCCATCTGAAAGTGGCCGCGGGAAGCGTTCACACTGCCGATCATGACCTGATTCTCGAGCACAAGCCTCCTGATGAGTTCGGCGCCGTCAAGCTGGAGCGGCCGGTCTCCGCCGGGAATGCCCGTGAGCACATACACGCCGTTTTTCCCGAGCGCATCCAGGAGATTGAATTCCAGTTGAGCCACGCCTGTTGCCTCAAAGATCAAATCCATCTGTCCGAGCTCGCGCTCGACCTTGTCAGGAGGGACCATCCTGCCATCGACGTACTTGCCGTTGATATGCTCCAGCCACTGCGGACGGGCGCTGTGAGAGTCAACAACATCGATCCCGAATACTTCCGCGCCCCGGAGGCGAAGAGCAAGGGCGGCTAACAGTCCGATGGGGCCGAGACCCGCCACAAGACAGCGCCGGCCGTACAGCCAGTTGGGCGCGGCGGCAGATTCCGGCAACCGCGCGGACTGGAGGCGGACCGACTCATCAATGGCCTTCTCTGCAACAGAGAGCGGCTCCGTAAGCACGCCGATTGGTTCAAGGTCCTCAGGAACACGAACGACATACTGTTCCTTGTCCACTGCATATTCCGTTTGGTACCCATCCATCCCCCAAATGCCCCGCTCGCGGTATCTTCCCGTAAGACACATATCGGAGCGGTTCATCAGGCAGGGGAGGCATTCGCCGCATCCGCGCCGCACCGTGAATACGGCATACTCTCCTGGCTTCACCCGGGTGACGGATTTTCCCGTTTCGACAACCTGCCCGAGCATCTCATGGCCGATAACCAGCTCAGACCGGCCTTGCGGAGCCAGGGCTCGCCCTCCCAATGCTTCTTCGCGGTCGGTGCCGCAGATTCCTACACGAAGGATGCGTACCTTCACGTCATCGGGAGCAGTGACGATTGGTTCAGGAACATCGGCCAGCCTGATCGTTCTCGTTCCGGGAGTAAGGGCTATTGCCTTCATTGATGCACCTCCTCATGTTTCTGAAATTCTGGATGATAATTTATTTTCAACATAATCAGAAAACCCAGGGCTACGCTTATCATACTCATAACCGGTATTGCAACATAACCCCACGAACTCGCCGCCCATCCTCCCACGGCTGCTCCGATAACTCCGGACAAGGCCGTAACCGCGTTAAAGATGCCCAGCCCCTCCCCCTCGTTTTGCGGGGACAGGGAGGCAACCAGCGCCGTGCTGCTGACGCTCAAAAGAGACCAGGCAAGGACAACAAAAAGAAAGAACAGCATTGCAAGCAAGCCCCTCCCGGTAAATGACACCATCGCGAAAAGTGTTAATGCAAGGAAAGCCATAATGCGAAGCGCCAGCGCCCCCCGAAGAATCGGCAGCGGTCCCCTGGCAGCCGACCATTTGCCCGCTGGAGCGTACAGGATCAGTCCCAATCCTGCTGCCAGGGCGTACCCGGCTGACGATCGTCCCGGCAAAACTCCATACACCTTTTGCATCAAAACCGGATAGAAGGAAAAAAACGCAGCACTGCCCGCAAAACTGAACAGCCAGGCCGCCAGAAAAAGCCCGAACGAAGTTTTCAAGGCCGCGAAAAACATCCGGAGCCCCTTGAGGCTCAGGCGATGGTAAAGGTGCTGGGGAGACCCGGCAGGCCATTCAATATGATGGGCGGAGTGCGAAAGAACGGGTTGATGCGAAGCAAAAACAGCTGATGTTGCAGGCGTTCCGGGGAGAGCAGGGAAAACAGCAGCAAGGGAAATCCCTCCCGCAAGCCAGAGCCCCTTATCGGAGGACGCCTGCCCTATCACCCCCGCGAGCAAGAGACCGATAACCTGCCCCCCTCCATAAAAGGTCTGGAGCCAGCCAATGCGGGCGTCCCACTCTTCCCGGGGATGGACCTCCACAATGAAGAGGTTCGCGATTGTAGAGGCCGCAGCCAATCCGATGCCTGATACAAGCGCCAGCGCGATCCGAAGAGGAAAGGACAATGAAAAAGGAAAAAACACAGCTCCCACAGCCGTACAAACGAGACCTCCTCTGAGCAACCATCGGTGCAGGCGGAAACGGTCGGCAATTCCTCCCCAGAGGGGCGAGGTAAGCCCGCCAAGGCTGAATGCCGCCATAACAAGACCTATGTGCGCAGCCCCACTCGTTTGTCCAACAAAGAGGGGCAGCAAAAGGGGCAGCAGCCCGGCCGCGCTCAGGCCGAGCAAAGCGTATGAAACGTACCAGGTTTCAATCCACTTCATGAATTCTTATACCTTCATACCTTCTCTATTCTATTATTATCCATCATCCCTTAGTCCCTCCACAGATCCCGGAGCACGGTCCGCGGCAAAGACGCGAGAGTGGGTCTTTCCGTCCCGCTAATCTACCCGGCTATGTGGCTGGCGACGAATCGCCCACACGGTAAGATCGGGGAAATGGCTGCGGTCTTCTATTCTATATATGATAGCACCCAATGCCTCACTTTTGCATTTTCAATGTATTTATTAGTTCTTTCGCGGTGAAAGCGAGGGTTATTTAACCTTCTACCTGTTGTTCGAAAATCCGGCACGACGTTAATCATCCTTATAGCTGAGCGGCCATTGGCGGTTTGTTTCATGCCAGAGTCTGTCTTTGTTTGAATCATCTAATGTGCTATATTTTAAACAGCAGCAATGAGTGCTTATCGGGAATCAAACAAAGGAGCCCATTATCATGGAAGACATCAAGCGTATCCTTGTGGTGAGCAGAATGACCAAATATAGCAAAAAAGCGGTCCATTACGGAATATCATTGGCCCATAAGTATGGTGCGAAATTATACGTCACCCATGTGGTCTATGATCCCTTCGGCATTGAGGGATGGAATCTGCCCATGCCCTCTCTGGAGAAGGACTATCAGAATCTCCTGATTCGGGAGAGAAAAGAACTGGACAACATGATCGCGCAAGAAAAACAGGCAGGCATGGATATAGAAGTATCCATTAAAGAGGGAGAGCCCACGAAGGAAATACTCTCAATTGTCAAGGACGAGCGCATCGATCTCGTCGTCCTGCTGGCCCATGAGGAGGGCCATCTTGAACATTTCCTGTTCGGCCGAAGCAACGAGGATCTGATCCGCAGGATGCCCTGTTCCCTTCTCCTGGTCAAGAAGGAACCGCAGCCCGTTGCCGGCCCGTGGGAGCCGTAATCACGATAAAGGCTCCGTAAAACCGCGGAGCCTTTATAGATGTCGCCACGTCTTATTCCTGATCATCATCGATCAACTTGGCTTTTTTCAAAAGCCTGAACGTTTCCTTTTTTGCTTCACTCGCCTTGAATGCAAGAACGCTCTCACGCCTCTTCGCATAAACGTCGAAGGCAAACAGAGCCATGTCATCAACGACAGACTCCCAGACAGCCAGTTCTTCCGCCATTTGTGCATCTTCGAAAGGAACGTTGCCGAGTTCCTTTTTTACAATCCTTTTCAATCCAAGAATGAACCCCAGGGCCTCAGCTGCCGTGAAATCGCCTGCCACTCTGATTCTCATCATGTCATCCAGAAAACGGGAGACGTCATCGTGCATCACTCCGAGAAGGAGCGCATTAAAAAGCCCCTCCATCCCCTCTGCCAGGCTGCAGCCGGTGTCTGCAGCAGGCGCTTTCTGTTTTTTCAGAAAGTCGGGAGACCTGCCTGGGGGAACTTCCAGAGCCGCATCAGACCATGCCTTCAAGATAGCGGGTTTCTTTTCTGTAAAATATTGCTTTAAATTCATAATCACCTTTTAGCGGAGGGACATAAGCTGTCCCGGCACCCCTGCTGACACTTATGGTTTCTTTTTCGCTCTGTTCCTATCTTCTATTATATCTCTGCCGGCCAAGATCAATGAACCACTATCTGTTCGCATAGCACACGCATGGTAAAGAATAAGTTTCCCGCACCCATGATATACTGAAAGCGGACAGCATCCTCCGATAGACTTTTCGGGTGCACTAAGTAAGGCCATAAGACAATACTCGATGCAACCTCTTTCCTGCGGTAGTGAACATCGGCATGATGCCCAGTATGAAAAAAAAGATCAACAGGGAAACAGAGCCGTCCGGGGAGCTGCATGATGCTTCTATACAGGAACTCCCGGATTCCCGCGTTTTCCAGCACCATCCAGCCGGGAGGGATTGATTTCTCTCTTTTACAGCAAAAAAAGTAAAAAAAAGCCATCACCAATGTAGTGATGGCTTTTCTCATAAAGACCGGTTATTTTTTATGGCATTTACCACAGCTCGAAGCATCTTTCACTCCGAACGCCTTGGCGCCATCATGGCAAGCACCACAGCCTTTTCCGGCCTCCATGTCCTTCATGGTCATCGTGAGCGCGCCCCTCTTCATCTTGAAGCGGGCCGGATGACACTCATTGCATTTTGCTTTTGCGTGGGCTTTCCCGTCGAAGACTACTTTACCCGCGCCTTTGCCCGAGAATTCTACTGTCTTTCCCGCGGGCACTGCAAACACCGGGGCCGTTGAAACAAAAAATACGATAATAGCCAGCGCTACAACAATGAGCTTGTGCATCATCTCGTTCACCTCCTTTCACCCCCAGGCATTTTTCACTCCCATAAGCCCGATCACCAGGGAAGTAGCAGCTGATCAACAAAGCTGCCATACTCTGTTTTGTCTTTTTACAGGAGGAGATCACATTGCGGCAGGGGCTTTGTATTATTAACTGCTCAGTGAAATCCTAGATGAAAAAAGAGAACCTGTCAAGAAGGGGAAGGATATATCTTCATCAGTTAGATGACGCCCAACGTCATGGTGACGGTCTATATCACTTTTAAGCAGGAAGTTGATTTTTGACGCTTTTATGCATAAAAAAGCCCCTCACGGAAGACCGTGAGGGGTTCTACTGAATAATAATGATCTCTTACTTCGTGTGGCACTTTGCGCAGCTAGCTGCGTCTTTCACACTGAACGCCTTCGTGCCGTTGTGGCAGTGACCGCAAAACTTACCTTCTCTCATCGCCTCCATGGTGATTGCATCAGCGCCCTTCTTCATCTTGAAGAGACCGGACGCATGACAATCTGCGCACTTGAGACCTTTGTCAGCATGGACTTTGCCGGAAAATATGACCTTGCCGGCTCCCTTCGGCTCAAATTCAAGCGTCCTGCCGGAAGGAACAGCATATGCCGCACCCGCCACAGCGAGCATCACAACTGAGATAGCCAATACGAGGAACTTTTTCATTCTGGTTTCACCTCCTTCCGCATTAAAATAATAATGTACCACATTCCTTCAGGCGCGGGATAAACCGAATATCCCGCTCCCGAAGAACAACATTTTAGAGAAATGCTTTCGGGCTCCGGTACTCGTGGCACGTTACACAGTTCTTCTTAGCCGAAGCCTGCGTCACACGCCACATATGCGGCTTGTGGCAGTCTTTACACTTCATGTCCATACCGAGGTGAAGCTTGTGTTTGCCGATTTTCAGTATATCGGCATGGCACCGCAGGCACACTGCATTGGTGGTGGGCAAAACCTTTCCCTTCTCATGCGGCTTGTGGCATTCATAGCAATAAAACTGCATGGGCGAATTCTTGTCGAATTTGATCTTGGTCGCCTTGTTGACCGTTGCAGCATCAGGCGTAAAAAACCTCACATCCATGGTATTATCTTTCAAAAGCTGCTTTTTGATACTTTCATCAGTGCTATGGCAATAGAGGCACTTTAAACGTCCGGGCTTGAGATCCTTCGTCCGGTCAGTGTGGCAGTTGATGCATGCAAGGCCACCCATGCCTACGCCGTGCACCTGTCTGTTCTTATGGCATTTAGTGCAGAATTTCTCGGTCGGAAGGAAGTGATGCAAACCGCTCTTGTCGGCCTTCACCTCGCCGTGGCACGCGGTACACTCAATCTGCTCCATAAACACGTGCTTGGCATGGAACAGCGACTTATTGATCCGTTCGGCTTTCCCTTCGGTGTGGCACTTTGCGCACGTACTCGAAAGCACAATGACCTGCCCCTTATGGCGCTCGGGAACCGCGGTCGGCCTGTGCAGAACAAAGCTGATAAGCAACTGGTTCTGCTCCGGGATCGTCAGATGATGACATTGGTGACAGTTCAGGGACTTGTGCTCGCTCTGCGACCAGCTGTCATAGGCCGGTTGCATCAGGTGGCAGCCTACGCAAAACTTGGGATTATTCTGGGTAAAATCGTAAAACTTGTACGCAACGAAGCCGCCGCCGGATACAATAACAAGGACGAGCGCGGTGATAAGCAATTTCGCTTTTAACGAAATCGGCTCTTTGAGGCGCTCGCTGAATTGCCTTACTTTTCCTCTAAACCAATCGGTCAATTTCATGCTTTCCCCCCCAGGATACCTAAACTTAGAAAAGTAAAAAGTCTCAAGTTATTACCACTAAGCGTTTTTTTATATCACAGGAGACCATACTCTGTCAATAGGTATATTTTTGCCAAAACACCACACCAGCGAGTTCGGGAATCAGCTGAGGTTTTCACAGAAATCTAACGTACACTCAAGGAACACTATAAAATGCTAAACCCCTTTGACCTGAGATACATTCTGTAGTAACGCTTAAAAAATTTCTAACCTTACGACCCGGCCCATACCTACACAACTATCTTCCGATAACACTTTACTATGAACAACAGGCGCTGTCAGTTCCCTCTCCCGCTCATAAGCGAAGCAGGAAGAGAGCAGCACAGGTGCTTTGCATCACAAACTTACAGTTTCCATCATAAACTTTTAGATTTGCATCATATGCAGTGAGTATTTTACGTTGACAGGGATTGCAATAATTTGTTACGATCCTCCCAGCATGCGATTATCAGATACAAAAAAATAAGCGATTATATTCCCAATCGCACCCAGAAACACTAAGGAGGGACAATGAAGAGACGTAAGTTTCTAAAGGTCATCTTGGCTTTTCTCGGGTCCATCACATTTGTATCGTTCGGCAATGCCCTGTTCAGACTACTCCTTTCAGCACCTGCCAAAGCCGCAGAATCAAAAAAAATCGTTATTCGCAAGACCGAAGTTCCCTATGGCGGAGCTAAGAACGTCATTTGGGGAGATACCGCCGTCGTCGTCATCAACCGGCCTGAGAAGGGGCTCATCGCTTTTTCACGAACCTGCACGCATTTTGGCTGTCTTGTAGAGTTCAGCAAAAGCCGTCAAAAGCTCATTTGCCCGTGCCACGGTGGAACGTATGCCCTCGACGGGACAGTAGAATCAGGGCCGCCGCCGAAACCATTGACCTCTGTTCCTATCAAAATCGAAGGAGAAACCATAATAATAGGGTGAGACTATGTGGAAAAAAATAAAACAGTGGCTTGATGTACGGTTCGGTCTGGATGCAATCTTAGAGACACAGGTTCGGGCGCAGATCCTGGACTATCGAATCCCGAAGAATACAAACATATTTTACACGCTCGGTTTTCTTACCGTCGTCGCCTTTTGCATTCAGGCGTTCACGGGCATCATTCTCCTGACGTGCTATGTTCCGCACCCCGACTACGCGTTCACGAGCGTACAGGACATTATGACAAAGGTGCCCTACGGCTGGCTCTTCAGGGAAATGCATTCGGTCGGCAGCAATCTTTTGATTACCATTGTGCTCCTTCATATGATTACGGTGTTTCTGATGGGAAACTACAGGAGGCCGAGGGAGCTTACCTGGCTCGGCGGGGGGCTTGCTTTTATCATTATTATGATATTCGGCTACAGCGGCCATCTTCTCCCGTGGAATCAGATGAGCTACTGGTCGACGACGGTCGTCACCTCGATGCCGACCGCCATTCCCGTCATCGGCGATACCATCGCACATATCCTGAAGGGCGGGGACCACATAACCGGGGTAACGCTCAGCAGGTTCTTCGCGCTTCATATCGCCATCCTGCCGGCTATTTTTGTCACCCTCATAGGGATACACCTCTTCCTGATCTACCGCACGGGAATCTCGGCTACCCCGTTCGGGATTGCGGACAAGGAAGAACGGCCGCAGTCCGAATACAAGAGAAAAGGCCACCCGGACGGATATCCTTACTACCCGACCTTCTTCAAGAAGCAGATGTACATGATGATGGCGTACCTGGCAGTCATGTTCTTCATCATAACGTTCCTGCCCACGCTCTATTCTCCGCATGACGCGAATATAGCTGCAGACCCGTTCAAAACTCCTCACGACATCAGGCCTGCCTGGTATTTGCTCGCTCAGTACCAGTTCCTAAAGATCATCCCGAACAAGTTTCTCGGCATCGCACTCCAAATGATTCTGGTATTTGTTTTTCTTATCTGGCCATTCCTCGACGGGAAGGAAGAAAAAAATCTCATGAAACGGCCGGTACTGAGGGGCGTATTCATAGTTCTGCTCGCAGCATGGGTTGTTCTGCTGTATTGGGGGAGGAACTAATGAGAAACATCATCATAGCTGTAGCGATCATCTTCCTGCTGCCCGCAACGGTACGCGCGGGATACCGGCAGGACTTTGAAAAGGAGTTTCTTACGAAGACCTGGGCGGGGGTGCAGATGGAGGAGAACGTCTGCATCTCTTGCCACGCATCCGACACGATGAAACCGGGGTATCGCGAGATCACCGAGGAGTGGCGGTCCAGCTGGCACGCGCAGAACAACATCTCTTGCGAAGACTGCCACGGCGGCGACCCGAAGGACCCCGCCCTCGCCATGTCGCCTCAGCGCGGTTTCGTCGGCGTCCCTACGTATAAGGATGTCCCCGATTTCTGCGGCAAGTGCCACATCGGGATCCTTGCGAGCTTCCGTGAAAGCGGCCATGGAAAGGCCCTCAAATCCGGCGGCGTATCCCCAAGCTGCATGACGCAGATAAAAGCCGGGGGAAAGGCGCCCAACTGCGTGACGTGCCACGGTTCGCACAATATCCAGAAGGCGAGCATCGACATCATCAATGAACAGCTCTGCACGAAGTGCCATTCGTACGAACGGGCAAAAATCATGAAACAGGCCCTTTTCCTGACCGAAGACAAGATCGGGCGGATTGGAAAGAGCATCGAGGCTTTAAAGCGTGAAGGCATCTATCCGGAGACCGATGAAAAAAACCTCTTCAGCACGCAAGCGGAATTTCGCGCCCTCTTCCATACGGTGGACGCCAACATCGTGAAGGAGCGAACCGATGAATTTACCACCCGTCTGGACCAGATAGATAACAACGTCAAGGCGACCTATCAGGAATTAAAGCAGAGGAAAAATTTCTCGGCATTTCTGATGCTGACCTTTGCCGGTATGGGCATCGTCATATCCCTGTTGTAGGACGAAGAGGAACTGGAGCGGTTTGCATCAGCCATGATGCGTTGAGTGCTTCCAGGCGAGGCGGGCTCGTGGACGGACACGCATCCGGCTCCGGTTCCAACCGGCCCGCTCGCATATTCAGTTGCACATCCATACAACCCCACTCCAAGAACGTGGAGACGACATGACGAAGAAATTGAAAGCAGGACCGGTTCTCTATCTCATCCTATTGGCGGCGATCATCGTACTCCCGGTGATTGCCCGCGCGGAAGATGACGATATCTCCAATAAGTTTTTTGTTCCGCCGCCGCCGTTCAGCCCCGGCATTTTCCCCTGCTCGCAGTGCCATCGGGGGATGCCCGTTAACAAACACCCGCGAAAACTGCAAATGCATCAGGAGATCGCCGATAATTTCAAGCACATGCCCGGCGGTTGGTGCTTCGACTGCCACAACCCCGACAACCGGGATAAATTGCGGCTTGCAAACGGCAAACTGGTCAGTTTTAAAAAATCATATATTCTCTGCGGCCAGTGCCACGGCGTCGTCCTGCGCGACTGGAAGGTTGGGCTCCACGGCAAGAGAACGGGAATGTGGAACGGCAAAAAAGAGTATCGTCTCTGCGTAAATTGCCACTGGCCTCATAATCCACCGTTCAAGGCGATCAAGCCGCTCCCGCCGCCTGTACGGCCAGCTGACATTAAGTAGCACAATAACTCGACGAGAATGAGGAGACCGATGGGAAAATTTACGAAGAAAAAAGACGGAATCCATCTCGACCGGAGGAGCTTTCTCAAGGGGGCCGCCCTCGGCGTGGCCGGAATCGCGCTCCCCCTGCACAAAGCCGATGCATCGGTCTGGGAGGCGTTCTTTCAGAAGCGCTTCATAGAAATGAACGATGCCGAGAAAAAGCAGGTGCTCGCCCGTCTTGAGCGGGAGTACGAGGAAAAATATAAAATAGCGATCAAAGTGGGCGATGAAAAGGCCATTCCGGGCGTGCTCTTCGGCTACGGGCTTGATCTCTCCCGGTGCATCGGCTGCAGGCGGTGCGTATACGCGTGCGTCGAGGAGAACAACCAGTCCAAGGACCCGCAGATCCAATGGATCTCCGTTCTCCGCTTTAAAAAGGGCGAGAAGTGGGTGGACCTCGAAAATTCCGATAGATACTACAATCCGGAGCTCGTCCCGGAAGAAGGCTATTTCACGATGCCGGTGCAGTGCCAGCAATGCGAGAACCCTCCCTGCGTCCGCGCCTGCCCCACGCAGGCCACCTGGAAGGAGCCGGACGGGATCGTGGTCGTGGACTATAACTGGTGCATCGGCTGCCGCTACTGTATGGCTGCCTGCCCCTACGGCGCCCGCCACTTCAACTGGGCCGAACCGGGCCGCAAGCCCGAGGAGCTCAATCCAGAGACGCACTATCTCGGGAACCGCCCGCGCTACAAGGGAGTGGTCGAGAAGTGCACGTTCTGCATTCAACGGACCCGCAAGGGGCTGTACCCGGCATGCGTGGAGGCCTGCCCGGTCGGCGCGCGGAAATTCGGCAACCTCCTCGATCCCAACAGCGAAATTCGCTACGCCATAGAGCACAAGAGGGTGTTCCGACTTAAGGAAGACCTGAACACCAATCCGAAGTTCTATTATTTCTTTGCATACGGCACGTAGGAGGCTCCCTCATGGGCACTTTGATCAAAAACTTTTTCATCGCTTTTCGTCAGATCTTCATCGGCAACCGGGCCTATTATCTCTGGGTGGCGTTCCTCTCCTTCTTCATTCTCCTAGGACTTAGCGCATATACGGACCAGTTCAACCGCGGACTGATAACGACGGCGATGCGGGACCAGGTCTCCTGGGGCCTGTTCATCTCGAACTTCACGTTCCTTGTCGGCGTGGCCGCCGCAGCGGTGCTCCTGGTCGTCCCGGCCTATCTTTATAACTTCAAGCCGATCAAGGAAATCGTGCTCTTCGGCGAGTTGCTCGCCGTAACCGCGATCACGATGTGTATCCTGTTCATTCTGGTCGATATGGGTCAGCCAATGCGCGTCTGGCATATTCTGCCCTTCATCGGGGCCATGCATTTCCCTGCCTCACTCCTGGCCTGGGACGTGGTCGTGCTGAACGGCTATCTCGCCATCAACGGAATCATTGCTTTTTATGTCCTCTACCGGCTGTCGATCGGAAAGGAATACAGCATGTCCGTGATCGGACCTTTGATCATTCTCTCGATCCCCTGGGCCGTGAGCATTCATACCGTGACGGCGTTCCTCTACAATGGGCTGTCAGCACGGCCGTTCTGGAACGCCTCAATCCTGGCCCCCCGCTTTCTTGCTTCCGCTTTTTGTTCCGGGCCTGCCATCATGCTGATCCTGTTCCAGATCATCAGAAAAAGGTCGGAGGTGGATATTGACAACAGGGCAATCTTTAAAATTGCCGAATTGATCGCCTATGCCATGGCAATCAACCTCTTTCTTTTGGGCGCAGAGGCCTTCAAGGAATTTTATTCGGGCGGCGTTGACAGCTATTCCATTCGGTATCTGTACTTCGGCCTTCATGGAAAGACCAGCCTCGTGCCCTGGATGTGGGCCGCAACTCTCATGAACATTACGGCGTTCTTCCTCTTTCTCTTTCCGAAAACCAGAGAGAACTTTACCACGCTCAATATCGGATGCGTCCTCGTCATCATGGGCGTGTACATTGAAAAGGGCATGGGACTGGTGGTCCCCGGTTTCGTTCCCGACGCCCTCGGTGAAATTTACGAGTACTCCCCAACGAGATCGGAGATACTCGTCACGATGGGTATCTGGGCCTGCGGGGCGCTCCTATACACCCTGCTGCTCAAGTTTGCCGTGCCGATTTATACCGGAAAGCTCCGTTTCGAGACGAAGGATAAGGAAAGATATCGCACGGCGGGTTCCCATGCAGGACACTAAGTAATGCGAACGGCTCGTCCCGT
>DAIDTZ010000271.1 GCA_027456925.1 Nitrospirota bacterium | reverse complement strand
CCCGGAGTTCGGCCGCGTCCTTGATGATGGTCTTCCCCGAAGCATAAGACGCCGCGACCGCCAAAATCGGGATCTCGTCGATCGCGCGGGGGATTAGGTTGCCGTTGATCCGGACGCCCTTCAGTTTGCGAAAACGCACCCGGATGTCGGCAACGGGCTCGCCTGCCTGTAAACGTCGGCTATCGAGCGTAATGTCCGCGCCCATCTGAAGAAGAACATCGATGACGCCGGTGCGGGTGGGGTTCACTCCTACATTTTTTATGGTCACATCGCAGCCCGGAACAATCGATGCGGCTACGATGAAAAACGCAGCCGACGAAATGTCGGCCGGAATGTCGAGCGGCCCCCTGGCAAGAAGGCGCTGCCTCCCCGCAACAGTCACGGCTGTTCCTTCTTCTTTGACATCCAGGCCGAAGAACCGGAACAAACGCTCCGTGTGATCCCGCGATTTCGATGGTTCACGCACCGACGTTGCTCCGCTCGCATACAGTCCCGCAAGGAGAAGCGCGGACTTGACCTGGGCGCTCGCAACGGGGCTGTCATACTCAATGGGTTTCAAAGCGCCGCCCCGGATGGAAAGCGGGGCGAGTTTGGCCTGAGAACGGCCGTCAATGATTGCTCCCATCCGCCGAAGCGGTTCCACGATCCGGGCCATTGGTCTTTTTCTTAAATACTGGTCTCCGGAGAGAACGGAAAAAATACGCTGTCCCGCGAGCAAGCCCGCCATTAGGCGCATACCGGTGCCTGAGTTTCCGAGATCGAGCACGTCACCCGGTTCGGAAAGACCGTCCAGTCCCTTTCCGCGGACCACGAGGCGCTCCGTGCCCAAGCCTTCTACCGCAATTCCCATGGCCTGCACTGCTTTCGCGGTATTCCGGGTATCTTCTCCGTTCAAAAAACCGTTAATGGCCGTATCGCCTTCAGCAATTGCCGAGAACAACACCGCACGGTGAGAGATCGACTTGTCTCCCGGCAGCGTGATCTCTCCGCCAAGTCCGCGCGAGGGCTTTATTACAAGGTCCGACATCTAACCGAGCCCCCGCCTGGCATCACTGGCAATCTTGAGATGCTTCTCCAGTCTTTTCCCGTCATTGGCCACAAGCTCCAGTTTGAACCTGTTCAACGAGAACAAATACCGGTCAAGCATCTGCACGACATTTTCGCGGTTCATGAGGCAAATATCCCGCCAGATCTCCGGCGAACTTGCCGCAATGCGCGTAAAGTCCTTGAACCCCGCTCCGGAAAAGTTCATATAGTCCTAGGTCCCCGTGTTCAGCTCCGCTATTGCGCTCATCATGGCAAAGGCGGCAATGTGGGGCATATGGCTCACGGCGGCGAAGATCTTATCATGGAGTTCGGGGTCCATCACAAGCACGTTCGCACCCGCCGCTGTCCATACTTCCGTCACGGCTTTGAGCGCCGCGGCATCGGTATTCTTTGTAGGGGTCAGGATGCACTTGGCGCCTTGGAACAACCTTTCGGTGGCCTCGGAAACTCCGAACTTTTCCTTGCCCGCAATCGGATGGCCCGGCACGAAGTGGACTCCCGCGGGAAGAAGCGATTAGATCCTTCGTACCAGCTCTCCCTTGACGCTCCCCACATCGGTCAGGATCGCGCCTTTCTTGAGGTGCGGCCCGATCTCGCGCACAACAGACTCGAAGGTCCCGACGGGGGATGCAAGCACGACAAGGTCGGCGTTCTCGACAGCCTGGACCGGTCCCTGGCCCATTTGGTCGATGACGCCTAAGCGGAGGGCCAGTCCAAGCGTCTCCCTGCTCCTGCCCGCTCCCGTGATCGAGCTTGCCAGGTTCTTGGCCTTCAGGACCTTGGCCAGAGAGCCGCCGATCAGTCCGACGCCGATGATAGTGACTTTATGAAAGTGAATTGCCATACGTTCCGAATTCATCATGCTGACGACTGTATTCTGCCTACTGATTTTAGATTTCCCTTCCCACTGCCGCAGCGATCGGCTTCATTTCTTCCATCAGCTGTTTAAAGCTCCTGGGTTTTAACGATTGCTCGCCGTCGCAGAGAGCTTCTTCGGGGTTCGAATGGACCTCGATGATGAGCCCGTCGGCCCCGGCCGCGATTGCCGCCTTCGCCATCGGCGCCACCAGGTCCCATTTACCGACGGCGTGGCTCGGGTCCACAATGACCGGCAAATGCGTCATCTGTTTCAGCACGGGAACGGCGGAGAGGTCCAACGTGTTCCGCGTCGCCGTTTCATAGGTGCGGATGCCCCGCTCGCACAGAATCACGTTGTGATTGCCGCCGGACATGATGTATTCGGCGGACATGAGCCATTCCTTGATGGTGGCCGAGATGCCGCGTTTCAGCAGGATCGGCTTCTTGCACAATCCCACTTCCTTGAGCAGCCGGAAGTTCTGCATGTTCCGCGCTCCGATCTGGAGCACATCAGCGTACTTCGCGATCAAGTCGATATCGCGGGGGTCCATCACCTCGGTAACGATCGGAAGGCCGGTCCGTTCGCGCGCTTCGGCAAGATACTTGAGCCCTTCCTCTTCCAGGCCCTGGAACGCATAGGGAGAGGTGCGGGGTTTGAAAGCGCCGCCGCGGACAAAATTGGCCCCGGCCTTCTTGACCTCTTGCGCGATCTCGAAGAGCAGGGTTTTATTTTCCACGGCGCAGGGTCCGGCCATGACCGCTATTCTCTTGCCGCCGATCTGCTGACCGCACACGTTGATGATCGTCTTCTCTTTTCTGAACTCCAAGCTCGCCAGTTTGAAAGGCTTCAGGATCGGGAGCACTTTCTCGACGCCCGGTATGGCTTCGAGCGGCAGGCTCTGCAGAATGGCCTCGTCGCCGATGGCGCCGATGATCGTCCGCTCCGTGCCCTTGGAAACATGGGCCTGCAAGCCGTGGTCCTTGATCTTTTTGATGATATGGTTGATCTGCTCTTCCGTAGCATCAGGTCTTACGACAATGATCATGATAGTCCTTTCAGTGCATAGTGCAAGGAGCATGGCGCAAAGGGTTCAGTCTCTCTGCTCTCTGCTCTCTGCTCTCTGCTCTCTGCTCTCTGCTCTCTGCCTTTCTATGCCTTTACGATCTTCTCCAGCTCGGCAACGAACCGCGCATTCTCTTCCGGAAGCCCGATCGTGACCCGAAGCCTCTTGGCGCCCATGGGCCTGATGATCACGCCTGTTTTGAGGAGCGCGTTGTATAACTCTTTGGCGTCAATCGGGCTCTCGAAGAGGATGAAATTCGTTTCCGTGGGGACATAGGACACGCCGAGCCGCTGAAAGGAGTGATACAGAAGCTGCTTTCCTTCATTATTGAGGGCTACGGATTTTTCCACGTGTTTCCGGTCGGACAGAGCCGCCAGGGCGCCGATCTGGCCGAGCGAATTGGTATTAAAGGGCTGCCGTACCTTGTTCAACAGCTCGGCGATTTCCGCAGTCGTGATGCCGTAGCCGATCCGGAGTCCCGCAAGCCCGTAGATCTTGGAAAAGGTCCGGAGCGCGACCACGTTTTTGTTTTCCTTCAGATAGTCCAGGGAATCGGGATAGTCGGCATGGGTCGCATACTCGAAGTAGGCTTCATCCACGGCCACGATCACGTGCTCGGGGACCCGCGCCATGAACCGGTCCATCTCTGCTGTCGTATTTATCGTGCCTGTCGGGTTATTCGGGTTGGCAATGAACACAATCTTCGTTTTCGGCGTGATCCGCTCTGCCATGTCATCGAGATCGTGCCGCATGTCCTTGCAGGGGACAACAACGTTCACGCCTGAAGCCGCCTGCGTGATCATCCTGTACACGACAAAAGAAGGGTCTGCGGAAACAACCTCGTCTCCCGGCTGGACGAAAGTGCGAACGAGAAGCTCGATCAGTTCGTTCGAGCCGTTGCCCAGGACGATCTGGGAAATGTCCACTCCGTACTTCCCGGCAAGAGCCTGGGAAAGATAAAAGCCGCTGCCGTCGGGATAACGATTCAGACCTTCGACCGCTTTCTTGATCGCCGTCATCGCCTTCGGCGACGGCCCGAGCGGGTTCTCGTTCGAGGCGAGCTTGATGCTCCCGCTGATCCCCAGTTCCCGCTCAAGCTCTTCGATCGGCTTTCCCGGGACGTAGGGAGTGATGTTCCTGATATTGTCGGACACATTGATCATAACGAAAACCTCACACTGGAATATGCCAAGCGCAGAGGGCAGAGTGCAACGGGGGTAAAACTAAATCACCTGCTCTTTGCACATTGCGCTCTGCTCCATGCCTGGCCGGAGTCTGTTCACGGCCGTCACCCGCTCCTCGGATAGGACCCGAGCACCTTCAGGAACATGCAGTCCTGCCGCAGGCGCTCGATCGCCGCAGCCACCTTTTCATCCTCGATGTGCCCTTCCATGTCGAGGAAGAAAACGTAATCCCACACCTTTCGGCCCGAGGGACGCGCATCGAGACGGTTCAAATTGATGCCTGCCTCGGCAAAGGGCGCGAGCATGGTATAGAGCGCGCCGACCTTGTCCTTGATCGAGAACATGATCGAGGTCTTATCGCGGCCCGTCTTGCCTGGAGACTTCGGGGCGATGACGAGAAACCGGGTGATATTGCTGGTGTTGTCCTCGATTTTTTTCCCGGTGATCTGCAGGCCGTACAACACGGCCGCCATCTCGCTGGCAATGGCCCCGGCCGTGGGATCATCGGCCGCCATTTCAGCGGCTCGGGCCGTGGACGGCGCATCCAGGACCGGCACGCCGGGCAGGTTTTTCTCAAGCCATTGCCTGCACTGGGCGGCAGCGGGCGGGATCGTATAGATTTTTTTTATGTCCTCGAGTTTCCCCGACTTGCTCAAGAGGTGCTGCGACACTTCGAGGATGATTTCCGCGGAGATCTTGAGGTCCGAATCGATGAACATGTCGTGGCTGTAGATCACCGCACCGGAGGTGGAGTTCTCGATGGGCACCACGCCGTAGTCGGCCCGGCCGCGTTCCACTTCGGTGAACACTTCTTTGATGCTCTCGACCGGCACGTATTGGGCGGCAAGGCCGAACTGCTGCATCCCCGCCATGTGCGTAAACGTTGCCTGCGGCCCGAGATAGGCGACCTTGAGCGGACGTTCGAGCGACAGCGAGGAAGAGAGGATCTCGCGGTACACGGCCCGCAAAGTGTTTTGGGGAAAGGGCCCCTTGTTTCGCGCCGCCAGGCGTTCAAGGATTTCCCGCTCCCGGGACGGCGCGTGGAAATCGAGCTTCTCGGTTTTCTTGAGGTTCCCGACCTCGATAACGATCCTGGCGCGCTCGTTCAGCAAGTCGATGAGCTGATCGTCGATCTCGTCGATTTTCTTTCGCAAATCGGATAATTTATTTTTCGGCATGTCAGCGGAAACCTGTCTTGAGGGGATTTGCGAATTATAGTTTATTTTTTGAGCAGTTGCAAGGACTTTTTTGGCGGCGTTAGAGAGGGGAAAAAGACGTGTCAGATATAAACGCATAGCTGCCGCCATCGGTTCGGCGTCAACAAGCTAAAAATTCATGTAAACAAAAAGACCGGAAATTGGGTCCCCGGGTATGTTCCACAACAATAGACTTCAATCGTCTGAGATGGTAATATGCGGCATGAACGAGGCTCTTCTTAACGACATCAAATTCAACTGCGACGTTTCCGATGCCCGGTTCTGGGGATATTATTCCGTCTGCGGCCTCTTGATGCGGTACCGGGATTTGTACCGGTCGGAACAGGGGCTCAAGCCGTGGGCGGACATCCGGCGCGATGAGATCGGCGCATGGATAGAAAAGAAGGAAGGGCGCTGGCCGGAGCTGGAGCAGAAAACGTTTCGGGACCTGAGCGTCAACGGGAAGACATATCATCCCTTCGCTGTTGCCGAAATCAACGAGGCGCTGCTCACCGAGGGGTTCATCTACGGCGCGGGCTACGGCATGTACATGAAGCCTTCTTTTTTTCTTGCGGAGCTGCGGTCCGTGCGCAAGCTCTCCGGCCTCACCGTCTACACTTCGGGAAAAGAACTGGTGCGTGACCTGTTCACGGCCCCGGGCATGCTGCAGGAGCGAAGCATCTTTCTTCGTATCGAACCGCTCATGATGCTCCTTCTGTACAAACACTCGGAGCTGAATATCCGTCGCGTCACGTCCCTTGAGGACGCCTTTGCGCGCTACGGGTTCCAGCCGCGCCGGCTCGTCGATGATACGTTTTACAAACGGCTGGAAAATATGGCCGAACGCTATGCCGAAGTGCTGCTCTCCCATGAAATCGCGGAAGCGGTTGAAGAAGCGCCGGAATGGAAGAACATCCTCGCCCTGGCAGGAGACCGGCAGGCGGAGCACTATCTGCGTGCAGTAAAAGATCTTATCGCCGATACATCCGACCAGGGTCCGTACAAGAAAATCATCGACACCCAAGACCACGGCGCCCTCGCCCTCTCCATTGCGCTCATGGAAGGATACCGGAAGGCGCTCTACCCGGAGATCAAGCAGGCCTATGCCGATTTTTCACTCGGTCATGACTGGACTGTGGTGGAAAAGGCGCGGCGAGCGGGTTATGAACGATTCCGAACGGAAAGAAACGAAATTGAGAACATATACCGGGCAAGAAAAAGCACTGAGGATTTTATGAAAGCGCTGAAGGAACAAATTCAGAAAACCTGAGTCGTAATTCCCCTTACTCCTTTTTTTCTGCAGCAGTCTGGTCTAAAAGAGCGGCCAGTTTTTTCCAATCATAGGCCTGGAGATTCATGATTTGCGAGCGAATGAGCCTGACAGCCCGGGCGCTGTCGTCTTCCTTCATATTGTAGAAAGGAAGCGCCGCGGCAAAAGCACGGTCGGTATAGTCCTGGAGCGGGATCAGGACGTCATGGCGCCGGGTGTAGTACGGGTCCTCGCCTTCCGCGCAGGGCGCGCCGAAAACATTGAACTGCCGGCAGCCGATCGGCCTGATGGGATGAATGGAACAGGCATGGTCGATGAGAAACGGGCAGGCAGCTCCGGGCATATGGCCGGTGAGCCGGGACCTCAGGACCTCCCGCAGAGGAGAGGCCGTTTTCTCGGATACATACCAGTAAATGCCGACCACCTCGTGGGGATAGACCGGAAGGTCTTTCTGGTGCGCGCAGCAGTTGCCGCAGCCTTTTGTGCAGGCGAGCTTGATCTTTCTCCGCTTCTCTTCCCCGCGCACGGCAATGGCAACGCCCGTATCTATCGTAGCGTAAGAATCGAGCAGCATGGGAAGCCAGCGAAGCCGCTGCTCGTCGCCAGGGAAATGCACGCGCCGTGAAAGACCGCCTGGTTTTTTGTTCTGTGTTTTTTTCATGTTTTAAAAATCAGTCATCACACAAAGGCGCAGAGGCACGAAGAAGGCGGCTTAAAAAATCAATGAAATTTTTCTTTGTGGCTTCGTGGCGGCCTGTGAGAACCGGTTTCTTACGGCCTTGTCATTCTTGATGATCTCGTAAAAAGTCCCCAGTGCTGTCATTGCGAGGAGCGGAGCGACGCGGCAATCTCGATTTATCAGGCAGATACGAACTACGAGATTGCTTCGCTACGCTCGCAAAGACGGCTTTTCTGACTTTTTACGAGTG
>DAIDTZ010000270.1 GCA_027456925.1 Nitrospirota bacterium | reverse complement strand
CGGCTTACTACACCGGCGTGAACGCCGGGCTCGTGCTTTTTGCGGCCGACGATCCCGGCATGTTTTCCTCCCAGAACGAACAGGACACCCGCCACTTTGCACGGCTCGGGAAAATGCCCTGTATCGAACCCTCCGATTCTGCGGAAGCAAAACACTATATCAAGGCAGCTTTCGACCTTTCCGAATCCTTTGACACGCCGGTGCTCCTCCGGACGACCACGCGCATTTCTCACTGCAAGAGCGTGGTGGAAGTCGGCATAGCCGAACCCCGGGCCGGCCGCGGCCTGGTTCGTGATTTCGGAAAATACGTGATGCTCCCGAACAATGCCAAGAAGCGGCATGTGTTCGTCGAGGACCGGCTCCTGCGGCTCAAAGAGTGGGCAGAGACGTCAGCCCTGAACCAGGTCATTGACGGCGACAGGTCACTCGGCTTCATCACCTCCGGCATCTCCTTTCAATACGTACGCGAGGCCTTTCCCAAGGCCGCGGTGCTGAAGCTTGGTATGACCTTCCCGCTCCCGGAAAAACTCATCAGAAAATTCGCCTCCTCGGTAACGAAACTCGCTGTGGTGGAGGAGCTCGATCCCTTCCTCGAAGAGCAGATCAAAGCCATGGGCATTACGGTCCATCTGGGCAAGAACGTGCTGCCGCTCGCGGGCGAGTTCAGCCAGCGGCTGGTAGAGGAAAAGATCTCAGGCAGCGCGCTCAAAGTAAACGAGCCGGTGTCGGGCCTCCTCGTGCGGCCGCCCACGTTCTGCCCCGGCTGCTCCCACCGCGGCCTCTACACCGTTCTCTCGAAACTCAAGCTCTACGTGTCCGGCGACATCGGGTGCTACACCCTGGGCGCGCTGCCGCCGTTCTCGGCAATGCACACCTGCATCTGCATGGGCGCCAGCATCTCTGCCGCCCACGGCACGGCCAAAGGCCTGGCGCTCCAGGGAACACGGCAAAAGCCCGTGGCAGTTATCGGCGACTCCACGTTCCTGCACTCCGGCATCACCGGACTCATCAATATGATTTATAACAACGGCGACGCCATCGTGATCATCATGAACAACGACACCACCGGCATGACCGGCGGCCAGGAGCACGCAGGCACGGGACGCTCGGCAAAAGGAACAGAAGCGCCGCGCCTCGATATCGCAAAGCTCTGCCAGGCCATCGGCGTCACGCGCGTGCGCGAGATCGACGCCTACAACATCAAGGACCTGGAAAAGACCATGAAGGAAGAACTCGCGGCCGCAGGACCGTCGGTCCTGATCTCGAACCAGCCCTGTGTCTTGCGGTACCGCGTTTCGAAGAAGGCCTATAGTGTCGAGAAAGAGACCTGCAAGGGCTGCAAGCTCTGTCTCAAGGCCGGCTGCATCGCGCTGTCGTTCACGCCCGAGGGCAAGACGGGGTTTGTGGAGATCGATCCGCTCCTGTGCAACGGCTGCGGCGTGTGCTCGCAGCTTTGTACAACCGGGTCGATGAAGACGAGTTAGAAGATGAGCAAGGCGGTTCCGCGCGGAGACGCAGAGGACGCGGAGAAAACCGTTGACACTGAAAATGCGGATAAAAATATGATTTGCACGGATAGATCTATTGTTTCGGCTTATCATAAAAAATCAGTGAAAATCTGTGTCAAACATTGAGGGGCTTACAATTGAACGTTTTTAATATCCTTATCTCCGGCGTGGGCGGGCAGGGCGTGCTCCTGACCAGCAAGGTCATTGCCGAAGCAGCGCTTCTCTCCGGGCTCGATGTGAAGCAGAGCGAGGTGCACGGCATGGCGCAGCGCGGCGGCAGCGTGCTGTCGCAGGTGCGCTTCGGGAAAAAAGTTTTTTCACCCATCGTGAGTGAGGGCGAGGCAAACCTCTTGATCGGATTCGAGCCCCTGGAGACCGCGCGGTATCTTCACTTCCTCAGGGGCGACGGGGTCGTCATCTACAACACCCGCCCCATCGGTACGATCGGCGTTTCCATCGCAGCGGAAGAATATCCCGCCGATATCAACGAGACGATTAAAGCCCGCGCAAAGACCGTCATGCCCTTCGACGGCACGCAGCTTGCGGTCACCGCGGGGGACAAGCGCACCCTGAACCTTGTACTGCTCGGCGCTGCTCTCAAGTTCCTCCCCCTCAAGGAATCGGCAGTCCTCGACGCCATCAAGAATACGGTCCCCAGGAAAGTTCTCGAGATCAACCAAAAGGCCTTCGCCGCCGGCAGGGCGCAGGGGAAGTAGCAGGCGGAAAACCTCGTCAAAATTGATAGCTGAGGGTGCCGATGTACCGCTGGTCATTCTCGAAGCCCGGCAAATCTTTGCTGAGGAACTGAACGCCGGCGGTAATATTAAAGCTGGGAGTCACAAATCGAAGCCCCGGAGTCACTGCCGAGAAATTTCCCCCTTCAGGAGTCAGGACGTCCTTCTTGGTCACGTAGTTGTATTCCACGATCACCTGCACCTGGCGGCCTTCGGTGACCGGGACCAGGATCCCCGCGTTGATCACGCCGTACTTGTCCCGGTAGGGATTGTTCTGCCTGCCCTCCAACTGGTCGTTCAGCACGACCTGCCCCTCGACATAGAACCCGATGACGATATCCTCCTCCGGCATCTCCTGCTCGTGCGTCCCGATCAGCATGAGCCTCACGCCCTCGTGTTTGACCTCATGGAAACCCTTGGACTGGTCTCCGGTAGGAAGGGTAAGCGCGGCACCCACGGCGATTGCGGGCAGGTCAGCGCCCTGGGAGCTGAGTCTCCATTTGAACAGGAGGTCGGTGTCACCAGCGCCGATTTCTCGGTTTTTCGAGCTTCCGAAATTGGTCCCCACGGTCCGCCCCTTGAACCCCACCTCGATCGCGTCCGTGACGCCGTACGTGCCTGTGAGGATTCCTTCGCCGACAGAATAGTTGGGCACGTTGCTGTTTTCGAGCATACCGCTGAGCCCGACCGTAAAACTGTTTTTCGGCTGTGTGTATGCCGAGTTGGTGACAATAAGCCCGGTCAAACCCTGGATATTCACAGGGCGGTTGACCACGATATCCGGGTTAAGGGCCACATCGACGAACGTGTTGTCTTCGAAAAAAGTGTCGCTGTCGAAAGTGTCGCTGTCGGCCAAGGCCGGACCGCCGGCCGCCAGGATCATGCACAGAACAGATAAAAGAGCCAAGATTGCCTTCATTGTGACCCCCCCGTTTTTCGAGAAGCGCGGCGTCTGCGCGCTCCGAACGAATCATCCATGAACAAAAAATGCCGTTTTTGCTTTTATGGAGCAATGGCAGCGGCGATACGGCGATTGGCAGAGATGCAAGCCGCCACCAGTGTAGCAAAATACACCGGGACTGTCAATGAGGAGGAACAAAGAAATCGAAAATCGCGAGGAGTATCGGCGCCGGGAAGAGGGTCCCTGGGCGCCTTTGGAGTCCATTCTCGTTTCAGGCCGCTGATACGCTTCCGGGTGAAGCCCGTGCTATAATTCTTCTATTCATTTTAGCAAAACATGACAGAATCCCCTGTGGCTTGCCACAGGGATGAATGTCATCCTTGCCCAGTGGGTTATAAGGGGGACTGGAAGTTCCATTTATCCGCTAAGGCCCATGTTTATGGGCCTGCGCAGCTTATGTTTTGCAAGCTGCGCTAAGATGCCCCGCCCCTGGGGGCGGGGTACTTC
>DAIDTZ010000269.1 GCA_027456925.1 Nitrospirota bacterium | reverse complement strand
CATCAGCGGACACCGCAAGCTGGTTGGGAAAGGGTACGGCCCGATATTGGGCGTCGGACCAGAGCCGCACACCGACGAGAACCAGGACCAGCACCAGGAAAAAAGAAAACAATACTTTATTGGCCTTGGTGTCAACGCGACCCTTTAGAGCATCTTCCAAATTCTCCATACCTGTACCTCGCGACCGAATGCATATTGATGAAATCGTAAAACCACCGGACTGGACCGACTCAGGGACGTTGATGCATTTGATGCTTTTCGTATCCAGCGTTCACATCTATTCTGCCTACATCTCTTTGAACAAACCACTTCAAAGCGCTGCCGTTGCCCGAGTAGCTGCGGTGTAATCCATTGCCGGGACGCAGCCTGTATCGAATGGGCCGGGCGGTCATAGAATTCCTGACGTAATAAAACTGAAAAAAACTTCAACCACGTTAGGATCGAAGTGAGTCCCCGCCAGCTGGCGAATATGTTCCAGTGTTTTCTCCTTGGACCAGGCAGCGCGGTAAGGGCGGTCGGAGCGCAAGGCGTCCCACACGTCCACCAGGGCAAAGATCCTCCCGGAGAGGGGGATCTGCTCCCCTTTGAGCCCCCGGGAATAACCCGTTCCATCCCATTTTTCATGATGACAATAGGGGATATCGATGGCGGACCTCAAATAATCTATCGGGTGGAGAAGCTCATACGCATAAACCGGGTGAAGGCGCATGATCTTCCACTCCTCGTCCGTAAGGGGCCCCGGCTTTAAAAGGATGCTGTACGGGATCCCCATTTTTCCTATGTCATGAAGAAGAGCGCCCCATCGGACATGCACCAGTTCCTCTTCGGTCAGCCCCATCTCGTGGGCGATCTTTACGGTAATTTCCGTAACACGCTGAGAGTGTCCTTCCGTCTCCTTGTCCCGATAGTCCAGTGCGTGAGACCAGCCTTCAATAGTGCTGTCATACGCCAGGGCAAGCCTCGTATTGGAGCGTTCGAGGTCCTGAAACAGCGAGTTGCTGTCTATCGCAATGGCCGCCTGCAGAGCAAGGGCATCGAGAAACTCAAGCCACTCCTCGTCAGGCTCGAAAGGGCTTCTGTGAAAAATTTCCAGAACGCCTTTTACCTGTCCTTTCGCCACGAGAGGCACTCCATAATAGGTCACCATGTCCTCGCCTTCCAGGACCCCCAGCCGCTTGAAAGCACTGTCGTCCTTCTTCACGTCGGGTATGCTCACGATGCGGTTTTCCAGGGCGGCAACTCCGGCGTATCCCTTGCCAAGGCGCAGATGAGTGTGCCTCAGGGCGTTTGTTCGAAAGCCCTGGCTGGCCGCATAGTCCAGTGTTTTGGCGTGCGGATTGAACAGAAGCACGGCGCAGGCGTCCACGTGCAACTGGGACACCACCTGCTCCAGGAACACTTTGAGAGTCACGCGAATGTCGAGGCTTGAGCTTATGGCCAGGTCTATGGAGCGGAGGGCGGAAAGTTTCTGGATATGGCGGTCTATCCGTTCGTCCGCCCGCATCCTCTCGGTTACGTCCCTCAAGATACCGTCAATGCCGAGGAGATTCCCGATTGCATCCTCTCTGATTACGCTTGTTGATTCAAGTTCGACAGGCTTGCCGTTTTTGTTCCTGGCCCTCATGTGGTATCCGCTCACGGATTTTCTGGACTTCAGTTCCGCTCTGAGGGCATCGCTGTCCTTGGGGTCTCTCCAGTATTCCAGGGCATTCCTGCCGATTATCTCCTTTGGGCTTTCATAGCCGAAGATCCTTGCTCCCGCGGGGTTCATCAGAACGAAAACACCGTCGGCATCCATTTGATAGATCCCGTCGAGGGTGGAGTCAAAGAGCTGTTTGTATTTCTTTTCGTCTTCACGATGATTCTCTTCGGCCCGCTTCCGCTCGGTGACATCGCGAATATTGCATTGTGCCAAACTTGCCCTGTCGACCATATATATGTCCGTGTAGATATGTTGCCCGGACCTGGTTTTTACCGGGACATCATTGTAATTGATAATGCCGCTCTTGTCTAACGCGCTCATGATCGCCGGGAAATCGCTCATATCGATCGATATGCCGATGTCTTGAAGTTTTTTCCCGACATACTCCTCTTCGGAATATCCCAGCATTTTTCCGGCGGCCGGATTGGCCTGAGTGATGGTCCCTCCGCGTTTTTCGAGAAGCACTATCCCGTCGCTTGCGGTCTCAAAAATACGCCTGTAGCGCTTCTCGGATTCCGCCAGCAAGTCTTCCAGCCGCTTGCGCTCGGTAATGTCCTCGATGGCGAGAAGGACTATCGGCGGGCCGTTTTTCTTCTCCCTGATTTTGCAGGCGTTCAGGAGCATGGTCTTCCATCCGATGCTCTCAAAATTATGCTCAATTTCGTAATCATCGACTGTTTCGTTCTTCGGAAGAATATCCTCAAGCAGCACGCGAAGTTCCGGGATGTTCCATTGTCCGTTTCCCAGATCGTATAAAAGAGCGCCGATGGTATTCGCGGTATCTACTTTGAAAATACGCAAGAAGCTGCGATTTGCCGATAGCACTTTCATGTTTTCATCAAGGATGAGAATGCCTTCACGAACTGTATTGAAAATATTCCTGACATGCTCTTCCTGGATCCACATAGCATCACTACCCTCATGAAGCCATGAATACTGGTGGCCGTTCCGTAGAACTTCGAACTCAAGAAGATCGTTTGTCCCGCTATTCCCGGCATTGTATCTATTGGCGACGCGCCTGTCTATCCGTAAGTCTACGGAGTCCGGAAATCGGGGGAAAAGGACGGCGTTCTGCTCGTATTTGTAATCGTTCAACGCGTCAATGCGTTCTTCAGCCTGATCATCTCCGGATCTTCGTCCACGAGCTTCGGCACCACGGAATCGATCTGCCCGATCTGTTCTTTCGTCAAATGGAACGACGTCGGCAGCTTGTTGCAGGCGGCCCGTACCCGGTCATCTTTCACGTTCCTGAAATTGATTTCTATGGTGTAGGGC
>DAIDTZ010000268.1 GCA_027456925.1 Nitrospirota bacterium | reverse complement strand
ATCAGTACGTGGCCGAGCTGCGTGCCAAGGCGGACATCCGGATCAACCCGCTCTAGTTCGTCACACCAAGGAGGCCCCATGAAAAAAATTCTGCCCCTGCTCTCCGTTTTCGCGCTCCTCTTTGCAGCAACCGGCTGTACGCTGCTTCGGGTGTCCATGAGCGAAGAAGTGCAGCACTTAACCGAGCGGGTGATCGCCGGCAAAGGCAGAGACAAAATCCTGCTCCTCGACATATCAGGCTTCATTTCCTCAAGCCGGGAAAGCGGTTCGCTTTTGGGCGGGAAAAAAGAACCGGGACTCCTGGCGCAGGTGCGGGAACAGCTTGACCGCGCCCGCGCCGACCACGCGGTAAAGGCGGTGGTGCTCCGGATCAACAGCCCCGGCGGCGGCGTAACCGCGTCCGATGTGCTGTACCACGAGATCAAAAAATTTAAGCAGGAGACGGGCATAAAGGTACTGGCCCATATCATGGACACCGGAACGTCGGGCGCCTACTATGCCGCCCTGGCGGCAGACCGGATCACGGCCCAGCCCACGAGCGTGACCGGCAGTATCGGCGTGATCATGTACAGCTTCGACGCCACGGGCCTGCTGCAGAAGATCGGGGTCCAGCCGACGGAAATTTCCTCGGGGAACCGGAAGGGCATGGGTTCTCCCTTTCGTCCGCTTGCTCCGGAAGAACGGGCAATTTTCCAAAACCTGATCGACAGCCTCCAGGGGAGGTTCGTGCGTCTCGTGGCCGAGGCGCGGAAGCTGCCCCTTGACACGGCGAGGAAACTGGCCGATGGCCGCATTTACACGAGCCAGGAAGCGCTGACCTCGGGCCTGATCGACGGGATCGGGTATATTGACGATACGATCGAACAGGCAAGGAAGCTGGCGGGCCTTGATCACGCATCGGTGGTGACCTATTACCGGCCGGGAGAATACCGTTCCAACGTCTATTCCCTGAATCTTGTAAATATCGACATGGAAGCTTTTATGGAGCCGGGAACGCACTTTATGTACCTGTGGTGGCCTTGACAGCAGGATGCCTGATGAATATTGACAGCAACGCAGCGGCTATGCTATGGTATGATCGTTCGGAGAGGAGGCTTCCATGAAGAATAAATCCCTGTTGGTGATGTTGTTTCTCATTGCGCTCTCGGGGGCGGCGGTCTTTCCGGCCCATGGGGACGAGGAACTTTTCGATACCAAGGCCGCGACGCAGCACATGGATAACGGCATTGCCTATGTAAAGGCGAAGAACTTCGACGCCGCAATAAGGGAATTCGAAGCCGCGGCGGAGATCAATCCCGACGCCGAAGCGTATTACTACCTGGGCTACGCTTATTATCTCAAGGGCAGGACCGGCGACAAGGAGAGCCGGATCAAATCCCGCGAAAATTTCAAGTATGCCTATGAGATAGACCCCAACTTTACGCCAACGAAGCTCAAACCCACAGAACCCGTTCCAGCCACGCAAACCGAACAAGCCGCACAATCAGAACCGACCGCAACCGTTGAATCCGGCCCGACATCCACAGCCCCGGATCCGGGAGATCAGCAACTCACGCAGCCTGCTCCGCCTGCGGAGCAGCAAAAAGAGTAAACTAAATCATTTCTCGCAAAGCTCGCAAAGTACGCAAAGGAAACCGTTAACGTTCGAGTTTAATTCTGAAAATCTTTTGACGTTCTTTGCGAGCTTAGCGGCTTTGCGAGAGGCAGCTTCCCGGTTTATCCCGATTTAACTCTCCGATCCTCATTTCACGTGCAGGTCAATCTCTCCAGCTCCTCCAAAAGCTGCAATGCTTCTTCCCGGTTTGCCCCGCAGGAATCCGACGCCCGGTAGGACCCGCATACCGCGGGCCGGTAGGTCATGCCGTAAATCGCGCAGCGGTTGTCAAGGGTCTGAATGCACCGGAGCCCCGCTGCCTTTCCCTGGGGCATCCCCGGGATCCGGGACGAAAGCGAGGGCGCAATGCAGCAGGCGCCGCACCCGGTCCGGCAGGAAAGATTGTCTCCAAGGGGGAAGATCTTCATGCGGCGTCCTTCGCC
>DAIDTZ010000267.1 GCA_027456925.1 Nitrospirota bacterium | reverse complement strand
TCATATAAACATATTTTGATACGTGGAGGCGCCTGTGCTGAGTGATCTTTCCCGTTTTGTCGTTTATTCGCTTCTCAAGCTTGCCCCGGATTCACGTCTTGCCCCGGCGCTGGAATTCTTTATCTACGATACCATCAAGATCTTTCTGCTGCTGGTTGTTATTATTTTCGCAGTTTCCATTGTCCGGAGCTACTTCCCGCCGGAGCGGACCAAACGCATCCTGTCCCATAAACGGGAGTTTGTCGGAAATATTCTCGCCGCGCTCCTCGGAATCGTCACGCCATTCTGCTCCTGTTCGGCGGTGCCGCTCTTTATCGGTTTTGTCGAGGCCGGAGTTCCGCTTGGCGTCACGTTCTCCTTCCTGATTTCTTCTCCCATGGTGAATGAAGTGGCCGTGGTGCTTCTCTGGGGCCTGTTCGGCTGGAAGATCGCCCTGATCTATATGGGCACGGGTCTTCTTGTGGCGATTGTTGCGGGAATGATCATCGGCAAGCTGAAGCTTGAAAAGTGGGTCGAAGAGTATGTGTATACGATCCGTTCCCTTGGCATTGCCCGGGAGCGTGCTCAGCAGAAGTTCAAGGAGCGGCTGATCTCGGCCCGCTGGAGCACCGCCGACATTTTGAAGCGGGTATGGCTCTATGTGATCATCGCCGTCTGCATCGGCGGGTTCATCCACGGCTATGTGCCTGAAGACTTCCTGGTCCGGTATGCCGGACCGCAGAACCCCTTTGGGGTGCCGATTGCCGTCGCACTCGGCGTGCCTCTTTATTCCAACGCAGCAGGGGTGATCCCCATCGTGTATGCCCTCATGGAAAAGGGGATGAGCATGGGGACCGTGCTCGCTTTCATGATGGCGGTCACGGCGCTCTCGCTTCCCGAGATGATCATTCTCCGAAAGGTGCTGAAAGTGCCGCTGCTGGCGGTTTTTGCCGGGATCATGACCATCACGATCATCGGCGTGGGGTACCTGTTTAACGCGATATTATAGGAGGAGGAAGCATGGACATCAAAGTATTGGGACCGGGCTGCGCCAACTGCCGGAAGATGGAAGAGATGACGAGAACCGCGGTAAAGGAGCTCGGCATAGAAGCGAAGGTCGAGAAAATCACGGACATCGGCGAAATCGCCAGGAACGGCATTTTATCGACGCCGGGACTGATCGTGAACAACAAGCTGAAGCACTCAGGCAAACCCCTGCCGACCGTCGAAAAGATCAAAGAGATGATCGAGGCGGAAGCCTGAGCTGCGTGCGAATGCATGACGGAGGTAAACACAGGTGAATGAGCTGGTTACCATATTCAAGGCCCTTTCCGATGAGACGCGTCTCCGGATCGTAAAACTTCTGGATAAAGGCGAGCTCTGCGTGTGCGATATTGTTGCCGCTCTCGACCTGGCGCAGCCGAAAGTCTCGTTCCACCTGGGCGTGCTGAAAGACGCGGGACTTATCAAGGACAGGAAGCAAGGCCGGTGGATCCATTACCGCCTCGATGAGTCCGATCTGTTCAGGAGAATGCTGCTTCTTTCCGCCTGCGAGCGGATGCGGGACGGGGCGGTCGCGGAGGACGGCAAGCGGCTCCGGGTTTTTCTGATGACCAAAGAAGACGGTGACAAGATCGTTGTCAATTCCGGCAAAAAACGATGCTGCGCCTAACCAAGAAGCCGTTCTCGGCAATTTCTGGGCAGGCGGCGCTTGCATAATAATGACCTCAAAAAGCAGGGAGACGAGCGATGTCTGAAGATACGAAGAAAAAACTTTCTTTTGTCGACCGGTTCCTCACGCTCTGGATCTTTGCTGCAATGGCATTCGGGGTCGGCATCGGGTATTTCATCCAGGGCACGGAAGCCTTCATCAACAGCTTTCAGGTCGGCACGACCAACATCCCCATTGCCATCGGTCTTATCCTTATGATGTACCCGCCCCTTGCCAAGGTCAAGTATGAAGAACTGGGCGAGGTGTTCAGGAACAAAAAGATCCTGGGCCTTTCGCTCGTCCAGAACTGGGTCATCGGACCCATGCTCATGTTCGCTCTTGCGATCATCTTCCTCCGGTCCTATCCCGAATACATGGTCGGTCTCATCATGATCGGCCTCGCCCGGTGCATTGCCATGGTCATCGTCTGGAACGACCTTGCCTGCGGCGATCCGGAGTACGCCGCCGGTCTTGTGGCCTTTAATTCGATCTTCCAGGTCCTTTTCTTTTCCGTTTACGCCTATATCTTCATTACCGTGCTTCCGGTCTGGTTCGGACTTAAAGGGGTTGTCGTCAATGTGACGATCAGGCAGATCGCGCAGAGTGTCTTCATTTATTTAGGCATTCCCTTCATCTCCGGGATGCTCACCCGCTTTGTGCTCATCAAGATCAAAGACCGGGTGTGGTACGAGACGGTCTTCATCCCGAAGATCAGTCCGATAACGCTCGTATCACTATTGTTTACCATCATCGTCATGTTCTCCCTGAAAGGCAACTATATCGTCAAGCTTCCGCTTGATGTGCTGCGCATCGCGGTGCCGCTGCTGATCTATTTCGTGGTCATGTTCCTGGTCTCGTTCTACCTCGGAAAGAAGATCGGGGCGGATTACCCGAAGACCGCAACGCTCTCTTTCACCGCCGCGAGCAATAATTTCGAGCTCGCCATTGCGGTCGCCGTTGCCGTGTTCGGGATCAATTCCGGGGCCGCCTTTGCGGCAGTCATCGGTCCTCTTGTCGAAGTGCCTGTCCTGATCGGACTGGTGAACGTGGCGCGGTATTTCCAGAAAAAATATTTTTCTGTCGAATATTGCAGAGTAAAAGGACCGGCATCGTTATGAGGTGTGAAGTGGAGAAGAATCGAATTTGCTACTGTTTTGGATATTCCGAAGAAGACATCATCAAGGATGTGCTGGACAACAAGGGCACGTCGACCATTCTGGAAAGAATCGTGAACGAAAAGAAAAAGGGCGGTTGCAACTGCGGGACTACTCATCCGCTCGGGCGGTGATGTCTCGGCGATGTCCGCCGTGTTGTGGACAAGGCAAAGAGCAGATGAGAACCATCGGAGGATGGGCTTTATCTGGGAGCGACAAACTGGCAGAGAAAAAACGGACGCTTGGACACATCCAAGAGTTCGATAACTAAAACTAAAACACAAAGGAGACGAAGCAAATGAAAAAATCATGGCTCACGGTTACCCTCGTAGTTGGATTGTGCG
>DAIDTZ010000266.1 GCA_027456925.1 Nitrospirota bacterium | reverse complement strand
TCCTTCCTCCAGCGGACACATTGAATATTTTTGAGGCGCTTCTCTACATTTGCGATAACGTTCCTTACCCCGGCTTCCTTACGCCACAGCTCCAACAGTTTCATTAATTCGCTCCAGCAGGAGCCGGTCCGCGGGCCTGCGGCATTCGAGCACCAGTGACGTCACTGTCTGTTCGATTTTTCCGGGCTCGACGCGCAGCTCAGGTATCATTGTTATGACCGCCTTTTTCCTGCGCTCTTCGAACGTCTCACCGCCTTCAATGACATCATGGTCTACAATGGTTACAGAGACCGGTTCGGTACAATAGACATCCGCAACAACACCGCTTTCGATTTTGATGATGATATGGTTCATATGTTCTCCCGCACTTTATTCTCGTCACGCTGAATTTTACGAGATGATACTGGAAAGGGATTACAGGAGTATGAAGAAGCAATGAATCTTGCATTAAATTTTGACATTTACGAGAGTGCGAATGGCAGGAGGTTAAGGAAGAGTTCCAATTGAGAACGCCAGTGCGGTTCGGTATCCGCAGGGCTGGGTAGGTAAGGAAGCCTCATTGCTGTGCATCCAAGCCCCGGTCCCTCACAAACCCTGAATGATAAGAATAATAAAAACTACGGCGATAGCAAAACTCAAAGCGGTAAGAATATATTCAATAACTTTCAGGCTATTTATCTTCATAGGGCACACCTCCCTGGATGATTTTTTCGTTACATCTTCGATCGACTTTGAATGAGGTAAGCGTAATAGGTCGCAGCGCTTGTGGGATGGCGCTTAAACGTTTTAAAGTCGACCCGGTAGAGACCGAACCGCACATCGAGACCCTGGAGCCATTCGTAGTTATCGATAAGGGTCCAGTAGAAATACCCGCGGACATCGAGTCCCTCCTTCAGACATCGTTCCACGACATCCACGTGCTGCTTCATGTATTTTACTTTCTGCTCCGTATCATGCGAGGCTATGCCGTTCTCGGTGATGATGAGCGGGAGGTTGAGCCGGGACGCATACCAAAGCACTTTGGCGAGGCCCCGCGGGTGGACTTCCCATCCGATGTTCGTAAGCCCGTGCCCTTCTATATCCAGGTACCTGAGCTCGACACCCATCTTCTTGAAGGGGTTGAACCTGAGATGGATCCGGGTATAGTAGTTTACGCCGAAGAAGTCGAGCTTGCCCTTGATCGGGACCTCGATCTCCACGGGCCGCGAGAAGGGAAACTTGACGACGAAGATCCCTGTTTGGAACGCATTGATGATCGAGTGGTTGTAAAAGAAGTTTGCTGCCTTCTTCAGGAGCCGGTCAAGGGGGTTCCACTTTTTCCACGGTGCAAACACGGACATGTTATGCGCTACGCTGACCTGTGCGTCGGGGACATATTGGTGGATAATGTCGTAGGCCTTACCGTGGCAGGTGAATATATTTTGAAGCGCGGCCAGCGACAAAGGAACGTCTTTCAGCCCGGGCGGCGTGCAGCCGTCGAGGTAACCGCCGATCAGGATGACGTAGGGCTCATTAAAAGTAATCCAATATCGCACGTTCCTGAGCGAGGAGACCATCTTCTCGGTGTAGCGAAGGAATTTCTCAATAGATCCCGTCCGGTGCCAGGGCGTCCTTTCAAGAAACCACCGGGGATGGGTAAAATGGTGAAGCGTAACCATCGGCTCGATGTTATAGTTTCGGAGGATATCGATGATCTCCTGGTAATGCGCAATGGCTTCTTCATCCCAGGTATCCGGCCTCGGTTGGATCCTGCTCCATTCAAGGGAAAAGCGATAAGAGTTTACCCCCAGGTCCTTCAGGAGCTTCAGGTCTTCGCGGAACAGCGCGTAGTGGTTCGTGATCTGAGGGATGTCCAGTAAAACCGGGTCCCATGTCGCCCAGTCAGCATTCGGAGAGCCCTCGAGTTGAAACGCAGACGTAGCAACGCCCCAAAAAAAATTATCAGGAAATGATTTCATCGTCCTTCCTAAGAGTATTTTAAGAAACCCCGCCCGGAATGGGCGGGGGTACGGTAATCTTCCAACATCAGGGAGGATATTAGAAGCTGTGATTGATGCCGAAAGAGATCACCGACGGTTTTTCGCCTGCACCAGGCACATATGCGCCGCCTGCGCCGCTCTGGCCGAGGCCATAGGTGCCGTTCGTGTTGTTGCTCGTCTTAGCGTACAGGAGGTAGGCTGTTGTGCGCTTGGTAAAGTTATGATCAACGCCTATTGCCGCAAGCGTCGCCCCGTTATCGGTATTCTGCGCCTTTCCCTTATCCGCGATCCCATAAGCAAGCTTGATGGTCTCTTTGCCCAGGGGCTGGCTTATTGCGATGTACTCGGCGTTCCGCGTGTTCGGGGAGTCGGTAACGCTGTCCTTCAACATCTCATACACAAGCCCGATCTTGGTGCCCGAGTCTGCAATGGTATAGCCCACGCCGACTTTCGTACCCTCGATCTTGTAACCCAATTTATCCAGGCTGCCGTAGCCGTTCATATGAGTTTCGTCCGCAAGGCTGGCATAAAGAGGGCCGCCGGTATAGGTCACGGAAAAGGAATATTCCTGTTTGTTGCCGGTCGTGCTGGTAGTCGGAGACTCCTGGCCGGTCGAGCTGGTTTGGGCCATGACCTGGATTCCTGCGAACTTGGGAGAGGTATACATAACGGTGTTCAACGCTCGCAAATCGAAATCCGAAGAGCCATTCACCGTGCCGATGATGGCGTTATAATCGGCCATCGTGTCGGCGAAGGGGTCCAGGCCGCCGGTTGAAATCTTGTACGGCGTGTCGTTGATGCCGAAGATAACCGAGCCGAAGGTCTTGCTGCTCAGGCCTGCGAAGGAGTTGCGATAGGTAATCTTGTCGATGCTTGTCGCCTTCGAGCTTACCGGGCTCGGCGTCACGCTCGATACGACCGAGGTCTGCGTGCCGTCGTAATTGACGCCCAGTTCCAACTGCATAATCGCATTCACGTCACCATCCAGGGACTCCGTGTCTTTGAACCCGAGGCGCGAGGAGTTCGAGGAAATCCTTGTCAAGCTTTTGGAAGCTCCCGTTGCCTTGGCATCGGTGGTGATCGCATCGACCGAGACCTTTGCAAAACCGTATACTTCGATGTTGCCCTTGACCACGGGCGTTTCTGCGTCCGTTGCCATGGCCACAGATGCAAGACTGCTTGCTGCGATGATTGCGATTGCTGCGAGAATCCTTTTCATCTTGTACCCTCCTGTGTAGTTGTACTTCCGGAAAGCCGGAAGCTGTTATTGATAGCACGCTCGTAAGCCGCGCATCGGTTTCCTTTTTTATGGAATTTGGGTTTTGCTGTTTTCTTTAGCGGGTTGAAATATAGCAGGCTGGTGTTACCGCAGTATGACGGTTTGATGAAAAGTTGATGAAAAAAATCGGGACGGGTTGGTTTTTTAGCAGAGCGCTTCGTCAGGCAGTATTACGGCGGAAATACGCTGCGTTCTAAGCACAAGAAGCTATGAGTGGAGAGCAGAGACTCGGGCCGAGGCTTCTTCTCCCGGGTTTACATATTTTGCGCATGCGGGTTTTGAAATGTTGAGCAGAAAATAAGGTTTTCGTTCAGGCACTAGTTAAGATAGCGGACCGGATTAACCGGCAGGCCGTTGAGCCGGACCTCGTAATGCACATGAGGCCCGGTACTCAACCCGGTATTCCCGGAATACGAGATTATGTCGCCGCGCTTCACGTGTTGCCCCACCTTGACGTTTAACCGGGAATTATGGCCGAAAACGGTCATAAGACCGTAGCCGTGGCTGATCTCCACCACGTTGCCGTATCCGGGTTCGAAGCCCGCCTTGGTAACCACGCCGTCTGCGGGTGCGTGCACAGGGGTGCCGATTTGGACCGCAATGTCCATGCCTTCGTGAAACTGCATCTTGCCGGTGAACGGCGCGATCCTCTTGCCGAACGGAGAAGTGACCCATCCGCGGACCGGCCAGGCCGTGGGAGTCGAGTCATAGAGCGAACGCTTGTCTTCGAAGTATTCAATCAGGGTCTGCAGACTTGTCTCCTGCTTCGAGGCCACCCCCTGGAGCTGAGTCAATTCCTGATGCATTTCTTTGAGCGCCTCGTCCTGTTTCTTTTCACCGATTACGGTAAGGTTCTGCAGCCCGAGTTCATCCGGGCCTCCGATCCCAAGGATCTGCTGCGTCTTGTCGCGGGGCCCGAGCCCCACGGCTCGCCGCAGTTTTGTGTCCAGGCCGCGGACCAGGAACATCTGGCGTTTATAATCGATCAGGTCGAGGGCGAAGTTCTGGACCTGGACTTTCTGCTGCATAAGTTCTTCGCGCATGGACTGCAGTTCCTCTGCTTTCCCTTGGACGTCATTAAATTCATAAATAAGATAGGCTGAAAGGACAAGCGCTCCGGCAAGGGAGAGAAGGACTGACTTGATCACTGCCTTGGAAATGCGCAGGGTCCTGACGCGTGCATTGGGACCGGGCAGGAACAAAAAAGTAACATATTCTTTTTTCTTACTATTTCTTGATTTCTTACCCCGCATGCTTCCTCCAAAGGCGAACAAACAGTCGAACCGCAGCACAACGTATTGGGAATGGTGAATGCTCCGAAGCTTTAGAATTAATCTTTTTTGAGGGATTTGTCAAGACAAGTTATAAAGCGCCTCGATATTTCCATGTCCGTCCCCGAATACCCCGATTTTCATCTCAACCGTCCCCTGTGCAGAGGATCGTCACCTTCGTGCCTTTCTCCGGAGTGCTTTCGATCTGCATGTCCCAGCCGTGCGCCTTGACAAGGTGTTTGACAATGGCGAGGCCAAGGCCCGTCCCGCCCATCGTTCTCGACCGTGCGGTATCCACGCGGTAGAACCGCTCACCAAGGCGCGGCAGGTGTTTCTCCAGAATGCCGATGCCGGTGTCCTCCACAAAGAGGTACGGCCGTTCGTTTTCCAATCCGGCGCCGATCGTGACCCCGCCCTTGTCGGTAAATTTAATCGCATTGTCTACGAGGTTCGTGAGTACCTGTATGAGCTTGTCCTTGTCGGCGGCGATTTTAGGGACCGCCTCCGGAAGATCGGTCTTGAGGAACAGGTTTTTTGCCGCAGCCTTGGCCCGGAGCAGGGTCAGCACATGTTCCATGGCGTCCGGGACATCCACGGGTGTTTTCTCTATCTTTGCCACGCCAAGCTCGATTTTCGAAATCGTCATGAGATCGTCCACGAGGCTGTTGATCCGCTCGCTGTTCGACCTGATGATTTTCAAGAATTTTTCAGCATGCTCTGTATCATGCAAAGCGCCTTCCAGGAGCGCATCGGAAAATCCCTTGATGGAGGTGATGGGCGTTTTTATTTCGTGGGAAATATTCGCGACGAAATCCTTGCGCGTCTGCTCCAGTTTCTTAAGCTGCGTAATGTCGTGCAGGATGACGACGAATCCCGCCAGATCTTTCTCATTGTAGGAGAGCGGTGAGACCCTCGCCGAGAAATATTGTTCTTCCGGGTAGTCAAGTCTCAGTTCGCTGATGCCGGAGGTCAGGTTCTTGCGCGCTTCCTCCATGAGAGACAGGAACGAGGGGTTTCTAATGACCTCGAAAATCTGCTTTCCTCTGAGAGGAGCGTCTCCAAAATAGTTCCGTGAGGCGGAGCTCGAAAGCTGGATCGTCCCCTGGGAATCGAGAATCAACAGGACGTCCGGGATGCTTCGCAGGATCACGGTCAGCCTTTTCCTCTCTTCTTCGTTCGCGGCAATGTTGTTTTGCAGTTCCATCGACATGGTATTCAGACTTTCCGCGATTTCATCGAACTCGCCTGCCTGTTCCAGGTAGAGTTTGCTGCCGACCGCCCCGCGGGCAAGGGACCGGGAAAAGGTCACGATCTGCCCGGTCAGCCTGCGGATGCGCTCCATCTGGCCGATCGAGAACAATCCGGTGGCAAGCAGAATTGCGGCGACCACGGCAAAGAGCTTCAAGCGGAGCGAATTGACCGCAGCATCAACGGCCCTGAGCCGTTCGCTGAGCCGGACAAAACCCACGGGCCTGCCGCCCCGCACGACCCGGGTCGCTACGTACAAGAGCTCGTCGTTCAGGGTGGCGCTGTGCCGCATCGACATCCCGCTGCCGCTTGAGAGTGCCTGCTTGATCTCGGGTCGTCCCCGGTGGTTTTCCATCGCGGACGAGTCCTTGTCCGAATCTCCGAGGACCCTGCCGTCGAGGGAGATCACCGTGACGCGGTAGCCGGTCTGCTCTTTGAATTGTTCGCAAAGGCTGTCAAGAGAGGAGGGGGTTGCAAACGAGACCACGTCCGAGATGAGCGTCGCCTGTGAAAAGAGGTTTTTTCTGATGTTGTTCAGGTAATTGTTTCTCACGGCGGCAGTGATGGAGAGTTCGCTGAACAACACCGCCATAAGAATGATAAGAACATAGAGGAAAAAAAACCGCCCGAAAATGCGCCGCTTCATGGGGCAACGTCCACGTAGTACCCCACTCCCCTGCGGGTCTTGAGGTACGCAGGATTTGCAGGGTCGTCCTCGATCTGAGTCCGGAGTCTCCGGATGTGGACGTCGACGGTCCGGGGCTCAATAAATGCTTCGCCCCTCCATACCGCGTCAACCAATTGTTCGCGGCTGAAGACCCTGCCCCTCCGCTCAACAAGGTACAGGAGCAGTTTGAACTCCGTCGCGCTCAGCTCCAGGGGAGTGTTGCCTTTCGTGACGCCGAAGGTTTCCTTATTGATCACGAGCTTGCCGATGCGGATGATCTTTTCCGTGGCCGCTTTTTCCCCCGTTCTCCGCAGTACCGCCTTAACGCGCGCAATAAGCTCCTTGGCGCTGAACGGTTTGGTCATATAATCATCGGCGCCGCTTTCCAGTCCCACGACCTTGTCCACTTCCTCCCCTTTGGCGGTAAGCATGATGATGGGCGTTCCGGCTGTCTTAGGATCATTCCTGATGATGCGGCAAAGTTCCACGCCCTGAATGCCGGGCAGCATCAGATCGAGAACGACGAGATCAAATTTGGCCTTTCTGATCTTGTTGAGGGCCTCTTCGCCGTCCGACGCCGTCGTGCCCCGGACCCCGTCTTTTTTCAGATTGTAGGAATGGAGGTCCGCGATATCCGGTTCGTCGTCAACGATCAGTATTTTATTTTCCATGATGTAGTTATAACATTTATCTTCGGGAGAATTCAAGGGGAGCCAAAAGATTTAACGGAAATGTAATATTTGCAGCAACATCGATTGATCCCCCGGCAGGAGCCGGGGGATTGCAAGTCGCGGGATTCAGGCATTAACTTAACACAGGCTGGTGAATATTCAGGAACCATCTATCAAGCAATACATGCCGCGAAAACAATCTGCTTTCCATGAGCCTGCGGCCCATGAAACGTCTCATTGCCTGAGGCAATATCCCGGGAGCGGCGCCGCCTTTGCCGAAACGGCAGGCTAACAGGGACGGATAGTCTGAAAGCCTGCTCCGTTGATAATCCCCGGAAGCGGAGAGGACGACCTCTGCGGCCATCAAAGCGGACTCTACTGCCGACCGGATCCCTTCCCCGCTTTTCGGATAAGCCAGCCCGGCTGCATCCCCGATCAGCATCACGTTGTCGTCAACCAGGTTTTGGGACGCGCCTTTGTACAGCTGGTAGGCATGCCCCCTGAAATGAGCCGGGGTCGTGAAGGGGATCCGCGCCCGCTCTTTCAGATAATCGAAGAAGGACCTCACCTGTTCCGCGGCGTTAACGTTATCTTCACGGCCCAGCCCGATATTAAGGAAATTCCCCTTTCTAATACACCATCCATACCCCTTCAGGTCTTCGCAAAAGAAAAGCTCGGGAGTGTCTCCCGCCACTCGGCAATCGCGCTGCTCCGACTCATCCATCTCAAATTCTACTTCCTGGGCGATCACTGCTGATTCATTTCGCTCCCGGTTCCTCCTGAGAAATCTGGAAACGGGGCAGAAATGGCCTCCAGCGCCGATTACCAACGGGGTCTTCACGTCATCATTGACGATCCAGGCGCCTTTTCCCCGCTCCAGGGTCTTGAGGGGTTCTCCAAGCCGCAGACGCGCGCCGCTGCGCTGAAGAAGGTAGTGATCAAATTCAGAGCGGCGGATGCCGTAGCTGACCGTGCTTCCATACCGGGTGACGACCTCGGCTCCCCCGATCATACTGGTCCTGAACCCGCTGATGTGCTGCAGCACCCGTTCTCGGGAATACTCGTCCTTGTCCAGCTGCAGGAGGGCTGTGGTTGCAGGCGTGATCCAGCCTGCGCAGACCTTGTCCCGCGGGAATGTGCTTCTATCGAGGACCATTACGTCCAGGCCCCGGTTTTTCAGTTTCCAGGCGAGCGTGGAACCCGCGGGGCCGCCGCCGACGATGAGAACGTCACAGGAGTCCATGCTTCTCCTCCCTGCGCGCCTCTGTATACAGATGTGCCCTTGTCCAGGGAAGGTCGTTGTTGTCCGGATGTGCAAAGACAACCTGGAAGAGCTGGAGATTTCCAGCAGTAAAGGACGCAACGGATCCGGCGAGATAGAGCCGCCACAACCGTATGAACTTATGATCGAACATCGCGCCTATCCGGTCCTTCGTTTGTTCGAACCTCTCCAGCCAGTGCTCCAGCGTTTTCGCGTAATGCAGACGGAGATTTTCAACATCGAGGACCGAAAGTCCGGCAGGCTCGAATATCTCCATCATCTCCCGCAGAGTAGGCGGGTAGGCGCCCGGGAATATACGCTGTTCGATCCAGGGGTTCATGGGTTCCGCCCTGTTCCGTCCTATGGAGTGGATGAGCCCTCTCCCGTTCTCCGTCAAAGAGCGTCGTATGACCTGGCCGAGCTCTCGGTAATACTGGGCGCCCACGTGTTCCAGCATCCCGATGGACACGAAGGCATCGAAACTGCCCGACATGTTCCGGTAATCATCCTCGATATATTCCACCGCGTTGCCCAGCCCTTCCGCTTTCGCTTGTGCACGGGCGCTGATCACCTGCTGATGAGAAATATTATAGGCTTTTACCTTGACCCCGTAATGCCTGGCCATGTGGAGCGCCAGGGTCCCCCATCCGCACCCTGCTTCCACCACCGTTTCCCCGGGCTTGAGCATCAGCTTTTTGCACACATGGTCCATCTTGGCGATCTGGGCCTCTTCCAGCGTAACAGAGGGCGCCGGGAAATAGGCGCAGGTATACTGCATTCGTTCATCGAGCCAAAGCCGGTAAAAATCATTGCCGATATCGTAGTGCTCGTGAATGTTGTCTCTCGACCCGCTCAACGTGTTCAACCGGGGCCGGCTGATGATCTTTGCTCTGCAGGCATCGACCAGACCTCCCCGGGACGCCGTCAGCATGCTTTTGAATATGGAGGCCAGGACCTCGACCAGATCCCCTTCTACGTCGATGTTCCCCTCGGTGTAAGCATCGCCGAAGTGGAGTTCGGGATGGACAAGAAACCGCAGCAGTGTTTTTTGATCGCGGAAAATAATCGTGCCGATTGATTTCCTTTTTGCGGAATAGATCGTGCTGCCGTTCCCCATGAGCATGGTGACAGGAGGGTCGCCCAAGTGCGCCATCTCTCTGCGAAGGAGCCTTTTCCCGATCTTGATTAAAGGGTCAAACCGGAAGGCGCTGCCAGGGTCTTTGGCAATAACTGATCCGTTCATTTTCCCCTCCTTATACTTATATATGTATGCATGAAGGACCGAAGTTTTGACTCGCAGGTTAGTGCATTTTGGGGAGCCTCGATTCGTTACTATAAATATAATAGGTATTCAGGCCATGTCAACCCGCGCACCTGATTAAATCAGCATCTCAAATGGACCTGGTATACTCACAAGAGGAGCATTATCAATGTGATTTGTTGTCTATTCATAATGGGTGAACTATCGATAATCGAGGAAAGATGGAAGAAAACGTCTCCACAACCATAGTCCGGAATATCATGCTTGAATTTGCCGAACTGACCGGGCTGGCATCTGCACGGAAAGCGCCGCAGCGCTACTTATGGACTGACGCTTTTGCCCTGTGCAACTTCCTGGAGCTCTATAGCCAAACGAGCGATGAGCAATACAAGCAGCCCGCTTTGCGCCTCGTCGATCAGGTCCATCGAGTACTCGGCCGACATCGTGACGACGGTCCGCGAAACGGATGGATCAGCGGTCTCGATGAAAGAGAAGGCGAACTGCACCCCGCACGAGGCGGGTTACATGGCTCTTTGTACAGCAACAGCAGCAGCGAATATCAGACCGGCGCAGCCGTGAGCAGCCGCGCCGGGAGCGCAGCTTTTGCTTACTCTGTCTTTACGGATATTTTTTTCCTCGCATCCACGGCCGCAGCGGTCTTCGGCAGTGTTATTGTAAGCACGCCTTTTTTGAAGCTCGCAGAGACCTTGTCCGTCGCGACCTGACCGGGGAGCGGGATCGTTCTCAGAAAAGAGCCGTAGGAGCGTTCGGAATAGTAGTAGTTCTTGTTTTTATCCTCCTTCTCCTCTTTTTTCTCTCCCCTGATCGTAAGCATGTCCCCGGATATGGAAAGATCAACCTCCTTCTCGTCCATGCCCGGAAGCTCCGCTGTCACAGTGAAGGCCTTGGCTTCCTCTGTAACGTCAAGATGCGGCATGAACGCACCGGTGAATTCTGGGAATGCTCCGAGCCCCCAGCTCCGGTTGAAGGAATCAAAGACGCGGTTCATTTCGCGCTGCATCATGGCAAAGGGGTTGTCGTCCTCCTTCCGAATCTGAAGTTCTTTCTTTCCAAAAGGAATAAGATTCTTGAGATCCATAGTTCATTCCTCCTTGATTCGTCCGTTGCTATGCCGCAGTAATTGCTATTTTTCTGGCCTTGACGGCCGCGGCTTTCGGCAGCACGAGCTTCAGCACGCCGCTCTTGATCGTGGCCTGGATCTTCTCCTTGTCCACTTCATCGGATAGGGAAAAGGCCCGCTCATAGTCGCCGATCTCGTACTCGCCGTAGGCAAGCCGGCAGCCGGCCGGGATCTCCGTTTCCACGCGCCCCCGGATGGTGATCACGTTCTTCTCCAGCGTTATATCGAGCGATTTTTCGTCCACCCCGGGGAGATCGGCTGTCAGTACGGTCTCCTCCTTATCCTCGATGATGTCCACATCGGGCTTGAACACCTTGCGGGGTTTCGTCCGCTCCACTCCTGCCGGTACGCCCGCTTCTTTTTTGGCGAGATCTTTATCGGTATCGGTCATGGCACTGCACCTCCTATTCCATCTTGATTGCGATCTTTCTCGGCTTGTCGGATTCGGCGCGGGGTAGCGTTACATGCAGCACGCCTTTGCTGAACTTCGCGTCGACCTTGTTCTGGTCAATCACAAAGGGTAGCTCGAAGGATCGGGAGAAGTTTCCGCTCCACCGCTCGTGCCTGTGCTCGCACCCCTCCTTGCAGGCATCTCCGAGGGAGCGTGCTCCGCGCAGCGTGACGGTCTTGCCTGCCACCGAGATATCCACATCCTTGGATTCGACGCCAGGCAGCTCCGTCGTGACGACTGCGCGGTCTCCATCCATCCAGACATTCACCAGCGGAAACTCGTTCGTAGATGGAGCGAGCAGCCCTGAACCTGAAACGGCCCGGTTCAACCGATCTAAAGCGCGCCAGGGATCAGGGATGCCAAATTGTTCAAAATCCGTCCATAACATGGCTGTCACCTCCTTGCGTTTTGATTTATTTTGATGCCAGTTACTACTATTTTCTCAATTAGCACTCTACAACATTGAGTGCTAATCGGAGATTTACCAAAAAAATAAAAAAAAGTCAAGAGGGCGCCTGAATTTTTTTCTACACGTGGAAAAACAATATAACATATTGATAATAAAAGATTACCATCAAGAATAACTGGTGATTTTTTCCTAACACGTAACATGGGAAAGACATTTGATAGTGAGAGAAGGAGTTGAAGACGGGGGCAATTAGCACAACTTTATCACAGTCAAAAGAAAAGGAGCTACCGGAAACCGGTAACTCCTGAATTTGATTGGCGTCCCCAGGGGGATTCGAACCCCCGTTATCGCCGTGAAAGTCGAAAAATCCAAAAACACCAGACCGTTGATGTTGTTCGGGTTTCCCGTTTTGCTTTGAGTTTCAAGAGATTAGCGAGTTACAGTATTTACGGCTGTTACGATGATTTTGCCTTTTCCGCTAAGTTTTATCACATTTTTATCACAGTGAAAAAGGCATGTTATCGCTGCGGTACTGCGGTAACCGGGTTATCGCCGTTCGCCTCAGCCACGTTCCGGAGAGCAAGTTGATAAATCTCACTGTCACCCTCTTCCTTCGCCGCGATCAGATACGCCTCAGCCTCACGGGGATCCTTCAGAGCCTCGATCAGATATTCCTGGTAAGTTGTCATCCTCTTATTCATGTTTCATCCCGAACACTACGACACCTGTTGAGCTCATCCGTTTTGAGTTCCAGCTCTTTATCGCACTTCATTGATAAAGTTACGAACGATATCGAATGACTCTTTCGCTATACGATGGTCGATGATATCCAGGGCCTTCAACTCGATTTCATAGACCGGCTTGATCGCTTCCAATCTATGCTGTAACACATCCAGCTTGTCCTGATACACGGCGATATTCTCCATGAGCGCATCGGCATTATTCCGAATAACGACAGCCAAGTCGAAAACATCCCGCGTTTTCAAAG
>DAIDTZ010000265.1 GCA_027456925.1 Nitrospirota bacterium | reverse complement strand
GCCGGAGCACGGCGCATCGATCAGAATTTTGTCAAAGCCTCCTTGCTGATAGAGCGCGGCATCTCCCTGCAGGGGAGTAATGATCCTGCTGCCGAGCCGCAGACTGTTCTCCACGATCCTGTTCATGCGCGTCCGATCGATCTCAAGCGCAACGATCGTTCCCCGGTTCTGCATGAGCTCGGCTAAATGGGTTGTCTTTCCGCCGGGCGCGGCGCAGGCATCCAGCACGGTTTCTCCGGGTTCCGGAGCAAGCATCAGGCCGACGAGCTGGGCAGCCTCGTCCTGCACCATGAAAAAGCCCTGCTGATAGGCATCGAGCGTTCGGATGCCCGGAGATGAAAGGATTTCGAGCCCGATATCGGAGTAGTTCGTTTCGATTGCTTGAGCGCCCTGGGAAACGAGCGATGCCTTGAGCTCATCCCGCGTCGCCTTGAGGGTGTTCGTCCTGATCACCAGCGGCGCAGGCCGGTTGTTCCCGCGCAGCAGCGTTTCCGCTTGTTCCCTGCCGAACCGCGCGAGCCAGCGCCGGACAAGCCACTCGGGGTGGGAATAGAGAACGGCGAGCCTTTTTGCCGGCTCGCTGAACCGCGGCTCGGATATCGAGCTCCGTTTCCGGTCCAGGTTCCTGAGCAGGCCGTTCACGTAGCCCTGTTTTTTCCCGAAGGCTTTCGCGAGCTCGGTGGACGTGTTGATTGCCGCGCTCGGCGGGACCCGGTCAAGAAGCAACAGCTGATAGGCGCCGAGCCGGAGGATGTTCCGGGTCCTGACATCGGTCTTTGCTACGGGCTGCGCCGAGAACAGATCCAGGGCCCAATCCAGCCACGCCCGGTTCCGGAGCGTCCCGTAAACAAGCTCCAGGATAAAAGCGCTGTCCCGCGCGTCAAATACCTCCCGGCTGTGATCGAGAAGCGGGTCGACAAACCCGCCGTCCTCGACGCTCCGGAGGATCTCCAGCGCATGTTCTCTGGGTTTATCCCGGGGATTCACGAAGCTCTTTGCCGCCGTTGGCGAGAAATTCGAGCGCTTCCGCAACCTTGGAGATGTCAACGCTCGTATTAAAACATGGCCCGAAAGGACGGTCGTTCAGGATCCCGATCACCGGCAGCGGGTAGGCGTCCTGGATGCCGGAGGTCAGGTCCCGCTCGCAGGCGACGGCTATGATGGCCTGGGGCTTCGCCTCCGCCACTCGTCTGCGCGCAAGCGTGCCGCCGGTGGCCACGGAAAGGTGCACGTGATATTTCTTTGCGAGCATGACCAGGTCCTTTATCTTGCACTTGCCGCAGGCCTGGCATTTGCCGGCATCGGTCGTGATCTTGATCGCGCAATCATTGAACTGAAGACAATGGGGCATGAGCAGCAGGATCCGCTGCGGTTTGCTGTCGCGGCACTTGGCCATGACCAGGAGATTGTTCACCTCCACAAAGGACTGCTGGATCTTTTCCTTCGAGATTCCGAGGAGCTTGCCTACCACGATCATGATAGGAAAGAGCACTTCGATCACGATGCCCCGGAGCCGCGCGGCAAAGAAGATTTCCTTGCCGCGAATCAGGGTCAGGATGAGCAGGACCACGCCGAGAATCAGGGCGCCGAGCGCCCCGCTCATCGTAAGGCACACGATCTCCGGCGCAAGAGGGTGGATGTTCCTGAGCCCGATATAGGGGATCAGGTAAAGCGCAACCGTGATCGCGGCGATCAGAAATACCGTAAAGACGATAAGGCCGATGAAAATTCTTTTTTTGGGTTCTGACATGGTCTTTAAAATTCCAAATTACAAAAGGAGAAAGCCCAAATCACAAATAAATTCCAAACTCCAAAACCCAATTCCCGAAACGTTCGATTATTGTAATTTCGGCCATTGGCGCTTATTTGGGATTTGATGCTTGGGATTTAGTGCTTCCTTCCGTGAACTTCTTCCCCGCAATCCCCCGATGGCCGCGCAGGAAATCTCCGGCAATCATCGGCTTCCTGCCCTCCGGCTGGATGCAGACGATGCGAAGCAGTCCCTTGCCGGTGCCGGCTTCCAGGGTGTTCCTGTCCCGTTCGTACAACAGCCCGGGCTCGCCCGTGCCGCCCAGCGGTTCGGACACAATGATTTTCATCATCTTCCCATCGAGAAAGGTGTACGCCCCCGGCCAGGGCGCAAGGCCCCGGACGCGATCATGAATCTCGGCGGCGGAAAGGTCCCAATCAATAAGGCCGTTCTCTTTTTTGAGCAGCGGCGCCAGGGTCGCCCGCGATTCGTCCTGTGCGACCGGCTGCAGCTTTCCTTCCGCGATGAGCGGAAGCGCGGCAACAATAAGCCTTGCGCCTAGGACCGCGAGCTTCCCGGTCATGGTCCCGGCAGTGTCCGCAGGATCGATCGGGATGCCCTCCTGCAGCAGGATCGCGCCCGTATCCATTCCCTCGTCCATCCTCATGATCGTGATGCCGGTTCGCGCCTCGCCGCGAATGATCGCCCAATTGATCGGGGCGGCCCCGCGATAGAGCGGCAAAAGCGAGGCATGGATATTGATGCATCCGTATGTGGGGAGTGTCAGGATTTCCTTCGGGAGGATCTGTCCGTAGGCAGCCACGACAATGACCTCGGGATCGATCGTCCGCAGTTGATCGACGAACGCCGGTTCCCGCACGCGCCGCGGCTGGAATAGGGGGACCTGCATCCCCTCTGCAACAACCTTGACCGGCGGCGTGGTCAGGCTCCGTCCCCTGCCCGCCGGCTTGTCACTCCGCGTGACCACACCGGCGATCTCGTGACCTGCCGCAGCCAGGGCGCGGAGCGGCTCCACGGCAAACTGCGGCGTTCCCAGGTAAACAAGTCTCATAAAAGTTCCGCATCACAAGTGCACAATCGGCATGCGCTCCGGGTCCCGACGGCAACAGTCCGAATTTTCGGTTTGCCGCCGTCGCTCTTTGCTGTTTGGAATATTCCCGGAAATGCGGCGTCCCGGCATCGGGAGGTGTTGCAGCCTACTCTTTCTCCACCGCAAACTTTTTGTATCTTCGTTTAAAGATATTTTTTTTGAGGGGGCTTAAGCGATCCACGAAGAGCAGACCGTTCAAATGATCGATTTCGTGCTGCAGGGCCTTTGCCAGGAGACCTTCCGCCTCAATCTCAAAAGGTTTTCCGGTCCGGTCCTGGGCGCGGACTTTGACTTTTGCCGCACGCTTCACCTTCTCGGCGTAGTCCGGGATACTGAGACACCCTTCCTCTTCAGCGACGGCCCCTTCCAGGGAAAGGAGTTCGGGATTGATGATCACGAGGAGAGGATGGCGCTGTCCCTCGTTCGCCCGGGAACTGATGTCGAGCACCGCCAGCTGAAGCGGGACCCCAACTTGGTTGGCGGCAAGACCGACGCCCGGCGCCGCGTGCATGGTTGCCACCATGTCATCGATCAGTCGATCGAGTGAACTGTCGATTTTTTCCACCCGGGCCGTTTTATTGCGGAGCACCGGGTCGGGATACATGCGTATTTCTCGAATAGCCATGGTGTTCATTTGTAACATGATTCCCCCCGGAAATCAAGACAGAAGATGCTTACTCGCTTCAAAAAACACCTGATTTTCCTTCCTTCTGGAAGGAACCTTGTTGACACTCCGATAAGCTTTATGGTATTTTTAAGACTATGGCAATCGATAAAAATACCGTCTCCAAGGAAGCTCAAAAGTTCGCTGCCAAGGGTCAGTTCGACAAAGCGATTGCCGAGTGGAAAAAGCTCCTCAAGG
>DAIDTZ010000264.1 GCA_027456925.1 Nitrospirota bacterium | reverse complement strand
CGTTACACCCATCTGTGCAAGCGTCTGGGCGACGTTCGATTTGCAGCCGCAACTTGTCGGCGAGGCGACTGTTTCCTCCGACATGATTTCTTTGTTTTCGTTGACGGTGAATACCGTGAAGTATTCACAGTGGCCGAAGTGTTCGTCCACCTGGTTCTGACGTGACGGTAAAGCGATTTTCATAAAGTTCTCCTTTTGGTGCTTTTTTATTTTTCCGCATGCTTTCTGCAATGCGGGCATAACGGTTCGTTGCGCTCCCCGCAGGTAAAGTCCAGCGTCCGGCGGCAGCGGGGACATCGGGCTGGTTCCGCCCCTGCCAGGGAAACCGGACCGCCCTCGATCCTGAGGGCCTTTCCGTTGACGATGACGTCGGCGACCTTCCGGTGCGCCGCTTCGACGATCCTGCCGAAGGTCTGGCGAGAGACGTTCATCCGGGATGCCGCTTGCTCCTGGTACAGCCCTTCGAGGTCGGCCAGGCGGATCGCCTCGTACTCGTCAAGGGTCAAAAGCACCGCCTCGAATGAAGATGGTGTCGCTCCCTCGGGTTGGAAAAAGGTTTTCCCTGGCATGGCGCCGATATATCGGCAGCATTTCGGTCTCGGCATGATTGCGTTCCTTCGCGGCTATTATAAGCATATGCTCATAATTGTCAAGGCCGAAAATCGGTATTATTTCGCGATCACCCTCATGACGGCTTGTCGTTAGCCCATCTTCCGCAGTTCAAGAGTTTGGAAGATGTAATATCAATAAGTTGCGATGTAAATCAGGCCATTTTCTCCACTACATTTTCGATGATCTTCGGTTTGTTGGGGAGAAGGATCTTCATTCTCTGGAGCAACACTTTGAGTTCCTTCTCAGGGTTTGCCACCATCCTGAGTCTGAGGATTTTCTCCCGAGTCGGCAACAGCACATCAAGCGATTTGAGTTCCCGTAACTCCTCCAGGAGTTTTCTCGGCGCTGTGCCAAGCCCAGATGCTTTCATCCACTGCTGGAGAGTTCGCCACATCGTCAACGCGAGGAAACAGACGAGGATGTGAGCTTGGGTCCGCTCTTGTTTTCGGTGGAAGATCGGTCGCATCCCCAGGTCATGTTTTTCGGTACGGAAAGAGTCTTCCACTTCCGTAAGCTGGATGTAGGTATTCCAGAGGGTTTTCGGGTCACTTTCGGCCCAGTTGGTCCGCAGGATATAGCTGCCGCCGGTCTCCAGCGCCCACTGCCGTCGTTCTTCGTTTTTCTTGATATGGATGCAGAGTCGTAAATCTTTGCCTGTTCCGCTCTCCGTGACGTTGACGTTAAACAGCGAGGCCGCTCGACTGTTCCGTTCAAGCAGACGCCCGATTCGCCGCTCGACCTTTTGCTTGTCCCTGGCCTTGCCGATCTGGGCCTGGTGTGCCAGATCATTCAATTTGGTTTCAAGCCTCGTTTCAAAGCGACTCAGGATGGCGTTCTCCTTTTTCTTTCTTCCCTGAGACCGGCAAAGGACAAAGATGTCGTCCGTGCCTTCCGGTGAGCGGCAAAGTTTGACATCAACACCGGGCTGTACCGTTTGCCAGTCCTGCTCAAGAAGCTCTTGCTCGAACTTTTTCAGTATGGCCTTGGGAGTGCCGACCAGGTAGCGCGCGCCGGTTTTGCGCATGAACTCAAGATTCTTCTCGCTTACCATGCCGCGGTCCATGACCCAGACCCGGTTGGCGTTGCCGTACTTGGCTTCCATGATCTCGACCATCTCTCGGGTCGTTGTGACATCAACCCGGTTGCCGTCAAAAATCTCAAAGGCTAGGGGCAAACCCTCTCGCGTGGCCACCAGGCCGATACAAACCTGTTGGCAATCGGGACGGCCGTCACGGCTGTAACCCCTCTTTGCCTGGGCGTTGCCTTTGGCGGTTCCTTCAAAGTAGGTCGAGGTGATGTCATAGAACAAAAAGTCAAAGGTGCTGCCGAACAACTCGCCGTAGCGTTGCTGCAAATGAAGGCACAAGGCGTCCTTGTGAGGAAGCAACGCATCCAGAGCTCGGTAGAGCCGGTCGTCGTTGATCTTGTCTTCGGGAACACCCAGCATGTCTTCCAGCGCAGTCTTGCCGTACCAAAACTCCGCAATTTGCAATTCCGACGACGGAGCACAAAAGCGCGCAAGAACCAAAATCGCCGCCATGATCGACCAAGGTACCTCTTCGCGGCAAGAACGAATATGATCCCGGCAGAAGTCCGCAAGGCCAAGCTTGTTCCACAAAAGCAAGCCCAAATAAACATCGCCGAAACCTCTGAGCCGCTCAACCTTTACCTCCCTGATGTTGACCGTGGCCCAAGATGGAGGCTCTTCCCGCTGCTCAAACAAATCAGGCGTCGGCCGGGGCTTCCCCGAAAGGATGCGTCTGATCTCTTCCCAGCCAATCCGCTCTTCCCGATCAAGCCCAGGAAGTTTACCGATTGTAGCAACAACCCGTTGACGAGGCCCCCGAGCGGTGCGAACGGACTCAACCAAGGTCCAGCAATCGTAATCCGCACCACCCTTCTTCTTCGTGTTCCGCCGTAAATACATGGCTACTGTATCTACCAGACTCGCTCCTCTATGCAAGAGGCTGGTCTCCACTACATCCAATTTTCAAAGAACGCGGCCTGTAATCATTGCAACTTTACAAGAATGCCCTCCCAGATTCTCTCGGATTCAACATCATCCTGCGGAAGATGGGTTAGTGTAATCTCATCATATAAATTGAGGAGTAGTAGGAAGCCAAGCGGTCAGCAGCAATTCATGACTTTTTCATTTTGCCAAAATTACCTATCAACCGGACGCACCATTCTTATCGCCCGGTGTCATGCCCGCCGAAATGGACTGCGAGCCAGACCGTATCCCCTTCCGGGTCCGTCCGCTCCACGCGGTGGCGCACATGCCGGGGGATCAGGAGGTGATCGCCCGGCGCGAGCGCAATCTCGCGGCCGTCGGCGAAACTGAGTGATGCGCTCCCCTTCACCAAGAGCACCCACTCATCCATCTCCTGGTCGTACCAGAAGCCCGGGGGCGAGGCGTGCCCCCGCGAGACGATCCGCTCGATCCGGAGGGCGTCCATTCGAAGGATCTCCCCGACCAGTTCCTCCGGCATCTCCCGTGGGATATCGGCAAACAGGTTGTTGACGGAAGGCATCTCCAATCCTCTCCTGGTTAATGATCGATTCTTGTCGCAATCACACTGTCTCGGGTTGCTACCGGTGTCGCGTCGTGCCGTGGCGCTCCCGATCACCCGCCGGGGGACTGCTCCCGGATGCGCTCCTCCGGGAAGAAGTAGACGAAACCGAGACTGAGGAGCGAGATGACGGCCACGCCCGCAAGCACTGTCCGGATGGAGTAAAGATCGGCGAGGCTCCCGACGATCGGCGTCATCATGCCCCCCAACCCCATGGCGAGCCCCATCATCAGGCTCGAC
>DAIDTZ010000263.1 GCA_027456925.1 Nitrospirota bacterium | reverse complement strand
AAATAAATCAAGACGACAGACCGTCAGAATAGCATTGAATAATTCCTACGCCTTCGGCGGCAACAATGCTTCTCTGGCTTTAAAAAAATTTATTCAATAGGGAGCGGGAAAACAAATGGCCAAAAACGTTGAGCAGGAGATCATATCCATAATCGCGGATGTTGCAGGATTCGACGAGGACCAGATAACCCCCGAGACAAATATTATTCAAGATCTGGACGTTGACTCGATCAAGGCCATTGAAATTACGGTTTCTATAGAAAAAAAATTCAAGGTGTCGATCCGAGATGAGGATGTCCCGAAGATAGTATCGGTGAAACAGGCTGTGGAACTCGTAGAAAAATTGCTGTCGAAGGTTGGCTAAATGTCACAAGCGAGTGGCAACAACTACGATGTCATTATTATCGGTGCAGGAATAAGCGGCCTTGTCTGCGGCTGCTACCTTGCCAAGGCCGGACTGAAAGTCGTGATTATCGAACAGCATGATAAGCCTGGAGGATATTTTACGTCCTTTACCAGAAAGGGTTTTCACTTTGATGCGGCAGCTCATTCGTTCGGAAATTTTCGAGCGGGAGGACATGTTCGAAAGATCTTTACCGAGCTCGGCGTAACTGATGCAATCCATATCAGCCGGTTCGACCCCTCTGATGTCATCATTGCTCCCGATTTCAAGATGACGTTTTCCAATGATGCAAAAGCCACACTAAATCATTTGGGCGAGTTGTTCCCTAAGGAGAAAAACAATGTTGCCGCATTTTTCGATTTTCTAACCTCGGCAACTCAGACCGAAATCGTTAAACTAAGGGACAAAACATTCGGCTCCCTCTTGCATTCTTTTTTCAGTGATGAAAAACTCATAAGCGCATTTGCCCTGCCTGTTTTTGGGAATGGGGGGCTCCCTCCGTCCCTGATGCATGCATTCAGCGGTTCAAAAATATTCAGCGAGTTCATTCTGGACGGCGGTTACTATCCCGACGGCGGTATTCAGAAACTGCCGAATGCACTTGATCAAATCATCAGACAGAATACAGGGACGGTCCTCTACAGGAGGCTCGTGAAGAAGATCGTTGTCGATCACAACCGCGTCAGAGGCATCGAACTGGACAACAATGAAACCCTGAGCGCACCCTATATCGTATCAGCCTGCGACATGACCCAGACGTTTACAACGTTGTTGGGGGATAACGTAGTCGATAAGCAGTTTACCGCAAGTTTACAAAACCTCATTCCGTCGATATCAACGTTTATTCTCTATATAGGCATCGACGGACCATTCGAAGGACTGCCCCAGCCAGGCACGAACATGTGGTATCTCCCCCACTACGATCTGGACAACATGTATAACGCAGTGCTCCAGTGCGACTTTGCCGGAGCCGGCATGTATATGCTGAGGGTTTCTCCGGACCAGCGAACGATATTGGCTTTTGTCGGCGCTCCGTTCAAAACAGATCGGTTCTGGAAGCAGACCAAAAAAACGTCGGCTGAGGCCTTTCTGCAGAGGATTAGCGGATTTATTCCAAATCTGAAGAAGCACACCGTTTACGTTGATGCCGCAACTCCCAGCACACTGCAGCGCTATACGCTCAATTATGAGGGAGCTGCTTTTGGATGGGCAAAAATACCCTCCCAGACATTCGATCCCGTGTTGAGTAAAACGACGTCTGTTCAGGGATTGTATCTCACCGGTCATTGGACCAGCATCGCATTCGGAATGCCGGGAACCTGCTACTCCGGATATGATACGGCAAAACGGATATTGCGGAAAGAGCAGAGGCCGTAATCGCATACCTCGGCACGAGGGGCCGCAAAAAATATGCTTGTGTATGCTGAAAAAGAGGTACAATATGGCCTATGGACAAAGATGAATATATAAAATCGAACATTGTCTATCTTTTGCATTACTGGTCAAACACTGCGATAGCATTTGGCTCCATTGTCATCATTTCTCTCAGCTTTCTTGATTATCTCGTTACGCCCTCTAATTTCAAGACCTTTCTCGTCTACAGAATCATCGCCACGGTCGCTATTCTCCTGGTTTATGTGATGAACAGAAAAATAGTCAGCCAAAGACGTCATCACCTTTCTACTATTTTTGCTGCGTTGATCGTGTCTACCATGATAGCGGGCATGATCGCGAAGTTTGGCGGACATCAGTCGCCCTATTTTGCAGGCATGATCCTGGCCGCGATTTTCGGAATAGGACTCATTCCTCTCAGCTTGACCACGAGTGTTGGCGTGGCGGTCATGATCTATGCTCTCTATCTCGTGCCCATCCTGAGCTACGATAGAATCACCAATGTGCCTTATTTTATCAACGCAAATATTTTCATACTCTACTGCATCTTTGGCCTCATATTTCTGAGATATATGATGCACAAGAGATATGTCAGAGAGCTTTCGCTTCAGTACGACCTCGAACAACAGAAAAAGCAGATGGAAGCCTACTCCTTCCAGCTCAAGGACATGGTCGAGGAGAGGACAAAAGAACTGCACGAATCCGAACAGTGGCACCGCTCGCTTTTTGAGAACGCGACCGACGGCATTATCGTACTGGACCGGAACGGCATCATCGTGAACGCGAACGACAAGGCCTGCGAAATGCACGGCTTTTAGCGTGATGCCCTGATCGGCACCCATATAGGGCTGTTGGAGCGGGATGAGAACAGAGAAAAAATGTCGGAGAGAATGCGCCGGATTTTTGACGGGGAATCTCTGGTATTTGAGGCCAAGCATAATAAGAAGGACGGTTCTCCCATCCATGTCGAGATCAGTTCCAAGGCCATCACGATCGGCAACGCGGTCTACCTTCAATCGTTCTACCGCGATATCACCGATAAGAAAAAAATGCAGCAACATCTCTTCCAGTCTCAAAAGATGGAATCCATCGGGGTCCTTGCCGGCGGCATCGCGCATGACTTTAACAATATCCTGACCGCAGTAATGGGCCATACGGGCATCATCCGCAGGGATCCCTCCCTGAACGAGAAGTCGGTCCGCAGCCTAACCGTCATCGAGGATGCGTCCCGCAGGGCCGGACGCATGGTCACCAAGCTCCTGGGTTTTGCGCGCAAGAGCAAGTACGAACTGACGCCGATCAACCTGAACGACGTTGTCTATGACACGGTCAAGCTGCTCGAGCAGGTCATCGACAAGCGGATCAACCTGAGCGTAGAGCTCGACAACCGGCTTCCGACTGTCCATGGCGACGCCAATCAGATGGAACAGGTCATCATGAACTTCATCGTTAATGCACGTGATGCCATGCCGAACGGCGGCAGCATTATGATCAGGACCGCGGCAAAGACCGTTGTCAAAGGCATGCTCGACGTGCCGCCCTATGTACAGTCCGGTGACTATGTCCTCTTGAGCGTTTCCGACACCGGCATGGGCATTCCCGAGGATATCGTGAACAAGGTCTTCGAGCCCTTCTTCACCACGAAGGAGCAGGGGAAGGGCACCGGCCTCGGTCTCTCCATGGTCTACGGCGCCGTCAAGGACCACCTGGGCTATCTCTCGGTCCAGAGCACGGTGGGCGTCGGAAGCGTGTTTACGGTCTACCTGCCCGCCGTACCGGCTGCGGTCGCCGCGGGTGCGAAAACGGCATCATCGGCGACGAAGGGGAAGGAAACGCTGCTTGTCGTCGATGACGAAGAGGATGTTTTGGACATCATGAGAGAGACCCTGGAAGGGCACGGGTACAAGGTGTTCGCGGTGAACGATTCCACCGTCGCCTTGGACATCTACCGAAGAATATTCCATGAGACCGCCCTCGTGATCACTGACGTCGTCATGCCCCGGATGGACTGCGCCGAGCTTATCCGGCAGATAAAAAAGATCAATCCCGCGGTGAAGATCCTGGCGGTCTCGGGGTACTCGAAATATGTCGCGGAGAAGGAAGAGATCAGGGAGATCGAAGGTTTTCTCCAGAAGCCCTTTGAATCCTACTACCTGCTTTCCGTGGTGCGGCGGATCCTCGACGCGAGAACAAAGAGCATCATCGCCACCCTCTAAACCCTTTTCTCTAACGGGGTAAAGCGTCCCTCGCACCGTGTTGCTCATCTTATAGAGAAAAACCAGGATCCCGGTAACGGCCCTGGTAAAGCTCCGGCGGAATATCCCCGCTGTACTGCGGTTTCCGGTCCCTGAGAAGTTGCTGTTTTTTATCCAGCGCCTCCCTCACTTTCCTGGCCAGGACAATGGGTGAAAAAGGCTTCCGGATAGCTTCCGCCCCTTCTTCCAGCATGCTCTTCTGTTGCACGAAGTCCGCCGGGTAGCCGCTCATGAACAGGATTCGTGCGCCGGGTTTATTCTTGCGGACCGCGGCCCCCACCTCGCCGCCGTTCATGCGCGGCATAATGACGTCAATCACTGTTTTGGTGAAGCC
>DAIDTZ010000262.1 GCA_027456925.1 Nitrospirota bacterium | reverse complement strand
CACGTCATCGGGACCGCAGCACCAGAAGCCCGCGCAACCGGCATGCGAGCCGAGGAGATAAGGCTCGGTCGGCATGATTTCGGAAGGAACTTTATCCGGCTCGACGTTCTTGGCGGCCCAGAGACCGGCCTGGCCGATGGCCATATCGAGGAAGTCTTCCCATGCCTCTGCCTCAAGGTGCTTCACCTTCTTGGCGCCCTCTTTGTCGCCGAGCTTTTCCTTGAAGGTCTTGTTGATCGCTGCCATTGCTTCGTCGGTCCTCATGAGGATCGGGCCTTTGCCCAGCTTCATATCGCGCATCATGAGATGGTTTCTGATTGCCGTGCCGAGGTTATCGACATATTTGCCGTACTTCTTCTTCGCCTCTGCCAGTGCTTCCGGATTGGCGCAATAGTCTTCGCCGAGGCTGTTGGTCGCCTTGGCCTTGAAGAACAGGAACCAGGCGCCGACCGGGCCGTAACCGTCCTTGAAACGAGCGGGCACGAACCGGTTCTCCATCATGGTCAGCTCTGCGCCGGCCTGAAGGCCGAGCGCATAACCGGAGCCGGAGTTCCATACGGGATACCATGCGCGACCCTGACCTTCCTTGGTCGACCGGGGACGGAACACGTTCACTGCGCCGCCGGCCGCGAGCACCATGGCCTTGGCCTTGAATATATAGATCTTGTTCTCACGAACACTGAAGCCGGCCGCTGCTGCAACGCGATTCGGCTCCTTCGTGTCGTTGTAGAGTTTCACGATGAACACACGCTCATAGTGGTTCGTCTTGACGCCGGTGGCAGCACGGTTGGACTCGAGCGCCTTCTTCGCGGCTTCCGCGACGATGACCTTGTAGGATTCGCCGTTGATCATGATCTGCCACTTGCCCGAGCGGACCGGCTTGCCGCCATCCTTGAGCGATACTTTGCCTGCTTCCTTTGCCTGGAAGCCGTCGAGCGAGAAACCGTCGTCGCCCATCTTCCAAATCGGCAGACCCCACTCCTCGAAGAGTTGCACGGAATCATCAACGTGACGGCCGAGGTCGTAGATCAGGTCCTCGCGGACAATGCCCATGAGGTCGTTCCGTACCATCTTTACATAGTCCGCCGGATCGTTCTCACCCATATAGGTGTTGATGGCCGACAGGCCCATGGCAACGGCTCCGGACCGGTCGGTCGCGGCCTTGTCCACCATGGTTATCTTGATCTTCTTGGGATTGGCCCAGCGTGCGCCTTCGAACGCCGCGCCGCAGCATGCCATGCCGCCGCCGATGAGGAGGAGATCGGTCTCAATCTCTTCGATTGCGGGCTTTGCGCAAAACGAAAATGTACAGGTTTCTTTTTCCATTTGTTATTTCCTCCTTATTTCTTGATTACCGGCATGGTCTTGCCAGCACCATGATGGGTGAAGTATCCAGCCTGTTTGATTTTCCCGAAATCGACTTCGGGTTTGCCCTTGTAGGGATCGACCGAACCTTCGGCCGTGGTCCTGATCGGGAATTTGAATCTTTTGAGAACCCCGTTCCGGAACTTGATGGTCCACATGATTGAGTCCGTACCCCTCATCGGGATCACGTTTGCGCCCAGGGGTGCGAAATCCTGGTAGGCCCTGACCTCGATCGCCTGCTGCGGGCAGATCTTCACGCAGTTGTAGCACTCCCAGCACTGATCCGGCTCCTGGTTGTAGGCCTTCATGAGATCCCTGTTCAGGGTCATGAGGTCGTTCGGGCAGATATACTGGCAAGCAGTCTTATCCTGCGCCTTGCAGCCGTCACACTTCTCTGTAATCACATAACTCGGCATGTTTCTAAACCTCCTGTCTTTGGATTAAAATAAACTGCTTCCGCAGTCGTTTGTTGACTTACTTTTTCACGTTCTCCGTGTGAATGCCCTCTGCATGGCCGTGCAGCTTGATCTCCACTTTCGTGGTGAGGCCTGCATAGTACTTCTTGAGGATCTCGAGCACTTCGGGGCGGCTGAAGTGATCGGGAACGTTCTCGCCCTCGGAGAGCATCTTCCGGAGTTTGGTGCCGGACAACATGAGCCGGTCTTCCTTCTGATGGGGGCAGGTCCTCATGGAGGCCATGCCGTCGCACTTGAAGCAGTAGAACGTATGGTCGATCTTCAAAGGCTGGGTCTCGAGCGCGCCCTTCGGGATTTCGTCGAAGATCTTCTGCGCGTCAAAGGGGCCGTAGTAGTCGCCGACGCCGGCATGGTCGCGGCCGACGATCAGGTGGCTGCAGCCGAAGTTCTGGCGGAAGAGCGCATGCAGGAGCGCCTCGCGGGGACCGGCATAGCGCATTTCCATTGGATAACCGCACTGGATGGCGGAGTCCTTCACGAAGTACTTCTCCATCAGGGTGTCGATGGCGTTGGCGCGGACATCAGCCGGGATATCCCCCTCTTTGAGCTTGCCCAGGATCTGGTGGATCAGGACGCCGTCCATGGTCTCGATGGCGATCTTGGCCAGGTACTCATGGGAGCGGTGCATGGGGTTCCGGGTCTGGAATGCCGCGATCGTGCTCCAGCCCTTCTCCTCGAACATCTTCCGGGTCTGGGCCGGGGTCATGTAGATGCCCTTGAAAGTCTCGGGGAAATGGGCCTCCGAGAGGACCTTTACCGGACCGGCGAGGTTGAAGTCAGGCTGGTTCATGACCTTCTGAACGCCGGGGTGTCCGGCGATGTCATTGGTGCGGAAGATCTGCTTGCACTCGTGTTCTTTGTCGGTCTTGGACATGGCGTACTTCTCGGACACTTTCATGGTGGCCATGAGCGTGCCCGACTCTTCGTCCACGAGGGCGATCTCTTCGTTCTTCTTGAGTGAGCCTGCGAACTCCGCCGACGCCGAGAGCGTCACCGGGACCGGCCAAAACGTGCCGTCGGCCATCTTGTACTTGTCGCAGACACCTTTCCAGTCCTTCTTGGTCATAAAGCCCGTAAGCGGGGTGAAGGCGCCGATGCCCATCATCACGAGATCTGCCGTCTCACGCGATGAAATTTTGAGCTGCTTCAGTTTCGCTGCCTTCTTGACTTCTTTCTGAAGGGCCGCGCCGCTGAGAAGAAGCGGCATAAGCTTCTTCTTTTTACCATGAGGTTTTACCAAAGCCATAACAAGTTCCTCCTTATAAAGAATTTAAATTTTAAATAGGTCCAATAGGTCCGAGAGGGCCTATGCTGATCCTTTACCCGAGGATGGCCGTCACTTTGTTGAAGATGTCGCTGATGCTGCCGACGCCCATGACGGTCTTCATGATTTTCTTCTTGGAGTAATAGTCGATGAGCGGCGCGGTCTGCTGGGTATAAACTTCGAGCCGTTTTTTGATCGTCGCTTCCTTGTCGTCGTCACGCTGGTACAGCTCGCCGCCGCACTTGTCGCACACGCCGTCTTTTTTCGGGGGAGAGAAATGGATATTGTACATCTGCTGGCATTTCCTGCAGGTCCGCCGGCCGGTGAGGCGCTTCAGGAGGTCGTTCATATCCACGTCGATGTTGAGAGCGATGGTGAGGGGTGCCCCTGTGCTGGAGAGGATCTTGTCGAGTGCTTCCGCCTGTGCCGTGTTGCGCGGGAACCCGTCGAGGATGAAGCCTGCTTTACAGTCGGGCTGTTTGATACGCTCTTCCACAAGGCCGAGCACGATTTTGTCCGACACAAGGCCGCCCGAGTCCATGATGACCTTGGCCTCCTTGCCGAGCGGCGTACCGTCTGCTACTGCTTTGCGAAGAATATCTCCCGTGGAAATCTGGGGAATCTTGTACTTCTCAATCAACATCTTTGCCTGCGTACCTTTACCGGCACCAGGAGCTCCGAGCAGAACAACCCTCTTGGCCATGGGAACGATCCTCCGTAAGTAGAAGAGATTATTTTCAGAAGAGAAACTAAAAAAGGGCGTAATAAACCCTTTGTGTTTTTAAC